>NZ_JBRRET010000003.1:0-216522 GCF_056760435.1 Stenotrophomonas sp. STEN008
GGGGGGGGCTGGTGTTTTTGAACACGACACCGCCGGGGGGGGGGGCTGTGTGGTATGGGCCCCCGGTTTGGGGGCGTGTGGGGGGGGGGGGGGGGCGCGGGCCCCCCCCGCGCCAGGACATCAGAAGCGGATGTCCGCGCTGAGCAGGAAGGTGCGCGGGGCACCCGGGGTGTAACGGTAGCCGCTCTTGTTGATGCTGGCCACGTAGGCCTTGTCGAACAGGTTGTAGCCGTTCAAGCGCAGCGAGATGTTCTCGTTGACCGCCCACGACACCACGGCGTCGTACACCACGTAGGACTTGGTGAATGACGGCGTGCCGACAGCACCGTCGGTGCCACGATGCATGCCGGCGGCGTAGCGCACGCCACCCCCGACGGTGATGCCGTGGGCCAGCGTGTAGCTGGTCCAGCCGGTGAACGTATCGTCCGGCGTGTACGTCAGGTTGGTGGTGCCGTCGGCAGCGACCTTGGCGCCTTCCTTCACTTCGGTGTCGAGGTGGCTGAAGCCGGCCGACACCGACCAGTTGTCGGTCAGGCGGCCCACGGCGGACAGCTCCACGCCCTTCACGCGCTTGCTGCCGGTCTGGGTCGGGTTGCCGGCCTCGTCGAGCACGGTGGTATTGATCTCGTTGTCGACGTCGGTCTGGAACAACGCCAGGTTGACGGCCAGTGCATCCTCCAGGAATGCCCACTTGCTGCCGACCTCGAAGGTCTTGGCCTTCTGCGGGTCCAGCTTGGGGTTGTCGGCGCTGCTGGCCGAGCTGCTCAGCTGGAAGTTGGCACCGCCCGGGGGCTGCTGCGAGATCGCGTAGTTGGCATACACGCTGACCGTGTCGCCCACCTTGTACAGCGCGCCCAGCTTCCAGTTCAACAGAGTGTCGGAGGCCTCCAGCGTGGGGTTGCGCAGCACGGTGCCGGCCGGATTGCTGCCGCAGGCGGGACCACTCCGGCCGCCGCAGACCGAGGCGCTGGCGTACTCGGTCTTGTAGTGGTCGGCACGCACGCCGGCAGTCAGCAGGAAGCTGTCGCCGAATGCCAGCGTGTCGAACAGATACGCCGAGGACGTGGTGGTCTTGCCGTGGGCATCGGCGCCGTTATGCGCCCAGGTCAGCCCGGTCACGTTCCAGTCCGGGTCGTACAGGTTCGCGGCAGGCCAGCTGGTGCCGCCGGTGGCCGCCTGGCCGTAGCTGTCCAGTTCTTCGCGGGTGAACTCCAGGCCTGCGCTCAGGGCATGGCCGATGGCGCCGGTGCTGAAGTCGGCCCGCAGGTTCAACTGGTCGGTCAGGATGGTGTTGCGCTGGTCCTTGAAGGTCGGCAGGCTGCGCGCGATCGTGTAGGTCGAACGGTCGGCGGGGTTGGTGTAGCCGATGTTGCCGGTCGGACGACCATTGGCGCCGAGCGCGCCGGTACCCATGAAGGCGGTGAGCAGGTAGTCCTGCTCGGTGCGGCCCCAACGCGCGGTATTGGTCAGGCGCACGCTGTCGTTGAAATCATGTTCGAAGCGGAACGTGGCCATCTTCGCGGTCACGTCGTCGTGGTCGGCACGGGTGCCGTAGAAGTTCTCCGGATCCACCGGATGCCCGGCCAGCGCTTCGAGCGTCGGCTGCGGCGTCCAGCCCGGCAGCCCCAGGGTCGGCACGCCGCCGTCGGGGACGTTGTCCTGCTTCACGTACAGCAGGTTGAGGTAGTAGCGGGTGGCCGTGCCCAGGCCGAACGCCAGCGACGGGGCCAGGCCCCAGCGCTTGTTCTGCACATGATCGCGGCCGGGCTGGTCGCTGTCCTGCCACATCGCGTTGACGCGCAGCGCGCTGGTCGCGCTCAGCGACTGGTTCCAGTCACCGGTCGTCCGGCGCTGCTGGTCACTGCCCAGCGAAACGCTGGCCGACGTGGCGTCCTGCAGGGTGGCCTGCTTGCTCACCAGGTTGATGGCACCGGTCGGCGCCGAGCGACCATTGTCGGTCCCTGCTGGCCCCTTGGTCACTTCCACCTGTTCGATGTTGAACACGTCGCGCGAGATCGAGCCGAGGTCACGCACGCCATCGACGAACAGGCTGTTGGAGGTGTCGAAGCCGCGCATGAACAGCGCATCGCCGGTGGTGGTGTTGCCGTTCTCGCCGGCATAGAAGGTGCCCACGCCCGGGCTGTTGCGCAGCGCTTCGGTCAGGGTGGTGGCGCCCTGCTGGTTGAACAGGTCGCTGGTGATGACCTGGATGGTCTGCGGGGTGTCCTGCAGGCGCTGGGTGAACTTCGGCGAGGCGACCTTGTCGGCCTTGTAGCCACGCGTGGCGTGCACGTCGATCTTGTCCAGCGTGCGGGCATTGTCGGTCGCTTCGGCGTGGGCCAGCGCGGGCAGCGTGGCCAGGCCGAGGCCGGCGGCCAGACTGGCGGTCGCCAGCGGCAGGTTGCGGAGTGGGGAGGCGTGCTTGCGGCTCTTGATCGGGTTCATGGGTCTGGGTGGGTAGCGGAACAGGAACGATCCGCCGGTGCCGGATGACGGCGCGGCAGGCAGGATCGGAAGCGGACTCGAAGCGGGATCGGAGGTGGAGGTCCGGCAAGCGCCGGACGCCCGGGCGCGGCCGGGGAGAGCGTCAGCTCAGCAGGGACGGAGGCGCCTGGCCGGGGGGGTAGTGGTAGCGCGACGGGAGCGCAGGGGCCGGGTAGGGTGACGGCGCGGTTGCCGGCACCGGTGGCGGCACTGGAAGCGGGCCACACAACTGCCGCAGCAGCGGGGACTTGATGCTCCGGCTGTCATCGGGCTCGGCTTCCACCCGTGGCATGGCCTGCTCGCGGGGCGGCGTGCCGAAAGGCGCTGCGGGCAGGCTGTCCTGCGCCTGCAGCGCCGGCGTGGTGACCAGCGAGCTGCGCGACCCTTCATGCAGCGCCGACCATCCCAGCAGCAGTGCCAGCAGCAGCGCAGCCAACAGCGGCCCGCCCGTGCGGGCAAGCTGGCAGAGCGTAGCGATGGGCGCGGGCGAGGCCATGGCGCGGCGATGGGCATTACGAAGATGTTACGTAGAGTAACAGCAACGATAATGATTCGCATCTTCGGTGTTGCGGGAGGTCTGTACCTGGCCACTCGCGGCCCTGTGGGCGCCTGCAGGGCCTTCCCGGGCGGGGCGGATGGGCCGGTCAGTCCCGGTCGTCGCGGGTCCAGATGGCGTCGTGCTCGCGCTTGACCGGGAACTTGGGGACCGGGCTGTACGCGGGGGCACACAGGGCACGGCCATCACGCACGTCGAAGCGGGCACCGTGCAGCACGCACTCGACGCTGCCTTCGGTGGTGTTGAACTCCCCGGAGGACAACTCGAATTCCTCGTGCGTGCACTGGTCTTCCAGGGCATACAGCTCGCCATCGAGGTTGAACACCACGATCGGCGTACCGGTAACCTCGTCGAACACGCTCTTCATTTCACCCGGCAGCAGGTCGCTGCCGGCACAGACGAAGGTCCACGCATCGCTCATGCGGTGGCTCCCACCAGCGGCTTTTCCAGGATCTCGAAGCGCAGATCGTCGCGCTTGGGAATGCCGAAGCGCTCATCGCCGTAAGGGAACGGCTTCTTGATGCCGGTGCGGCGGTAGCCACGGCGCTCATAGAAGGCGATCAGTTCGTCGCGCACGTCGATCACGGTCATCTGCATCACCGGCACGCCCCATTCGCGCGCGGCGTGGGCTTCGGCCGCATCCATCAGCTGCTTGCCGACGCCGCCACCCTGCTGGGCCGGATCGACCGAGAACATGCCGAAGTAGCCCTTGCCGTCGGCATCGGCGACGTGGGCGCAGGCCACGAGGCGGCCCTCGCGCTCCGCCAGCAGGATGGTCGAGCGGGGCCGGTCGAGGTCGGTCTGGATGCCTTCGGCATCGATGCGGGCGCCGTCCAGCAGGTCGGCTTCGGTGGTCCAGCCGGCCCGGCTGGCGTCACCCCGGTAGGCGGAGGTCACCAGCGAGATGAGGGCGGGGATATCGGCCGACGTAGCGGCGCGGAAGGTCAGGGTGCTCATGGTGCCATTCTAGGTGGGGCGTGGGCCAGGCCGCACGCCCTTCTGCACTGGCGATGCGAGCCGGGGATTCGACCGCCGATGGAAGCACTGTCGTGAACGGAGCCTTGACGCCGCCTTCATTCCATGTTCATAAATAAAGCGTGGCACGGCCAGCGTTGCGACTGTCGCGTACGTGCACGCATTCAAGGAACGGACGATCCAAGGAGGATCCCATGCGGTCTCGTGCCACGCTCCGCCCGCGCCAGTCTGGCCCGGTCGGCTAACGCCGGGAAAATTGCCGTGATTTCAAACGTAATGTTGTCAGTTGCAGTCATATTCGGAATTATCTACTTGGTGGTCTTCTATCGATTTACATTTCGTTTCCGAGCGCTTTATCCAAAATTGTGGAAAGACCTGGACTCTCCGGAATCATTTGGACTCCGTGGACAGATGACCTATCTGGCTGTGGCGCTGGGTCTTGAACGGAAGGCTCCACTGGAAAAGTTGCAGGAACTTAGGAAAGAGCTCGTTGCGATAAGAGTCTCATTAGGTGTCTCGTTCACTGCCTTTGTTATAACTTTCATCTTGATAAGCTGAGAAATGGACGCATTTGGAGGGTAAAAGTGCCCCTGCAGCTGGCTCAGGGGCATTGGCTACTGAGCCTCAGCGACCAATCGCCTGATCAATGTGATCGAAACCGCAGCGGGCGCACTCGCGACCGGACTAGCGCTATGACGACCAGGGCAACCTATCGGTCCGCAGAGGTAAGCCTTCTCGTTCGGCTACGACAACGGCGGCGTACTGTGTTTCTAGCGCAACGAGCGCACGGGCAAGCAGGCGGTCTATCTCCATGGTGATGTGGAGAGAGCAAGATCTGCAGGTGCTGACAGCTATGTGGCCACTCCTGGCGGTTCCCTCATGGGATTCGACTTCAGGGGTATGAATGGCGCGGTCAATGCTGGAACGAGCCCTGGCGCGCACATTCGGCCGAAGATTACTATAAGGTGAAACGATGGATTCCGGACGCGGCTGGTTTGCAGTTGTTGCGCTGATTTTCATGCTTAGCGCTTGTTCTTCGCAGGAAGTAGGTTCCGCGGAAGCTCCAGCCGCCTGTAAATTTCGTGGCAATGAGTTGGGAGCTGAGACATGCATGACCACGATGTATGCGCTGTTGTCTCAGCCAGAGAAATTTGATGGGCGAGTGGTTTCTTTCCATGCATGGATAGATCAGGTCAATGGTGCGATCTTGATCTTTCCCTCGCGTGATGAACTGGACGCAAGGGACTCATTCAGCTCATTGGTGGCCTATCCAGAATCCAGTCCGGATGCCTTTCGAGAAATCCCTTCGGTTGAGGGTGGGGAGGAGAAATTCTTGCGGATGACCGGCACGTTTCGATGGAATCGCGATGGTGCTCCCAGATCCCCAAGTGCTCCGGTGGATGTAGATCGGATGGGTGTAATGGAAGGCGTTCATTTGGGTTTATAGCGAATGAGTCGAGTGGGTTGGTGCCAAGCGCTTGGCGGCCTTGTCGGCGAAATCTATCGTTGCTCATATGATGCATCATGGAAGTTCTCGCCTAGTGGGCGTTCTAGGCAGAATTGCATTGGTTGGTGCTTGTGTTTTTTTCCTCCGCAAGCCGACTTTTACGCCCGTCATCCAGCGGATGGATCTGGGTAGTCGTTAGAAGCAGAAGTGTCGCGGACTCGCGCGGCGCTCTCGTCTTCCTCGGGCGCTGCTGAAAGCTAACCGCAGCAACTTCCGTACCTTCGCCAATGCCGCCATGAACCGCTCCGTCTCGGCGTGCGTGTTGTAGAGCGCCAGCGAGGCGCGGGAGGTGGCCGCGACGCCGAAGTACTGCAGCAGCGGTCGCGCGTAGTGCGGGTCCGAGCGCACTTTCATTCTGTCCGATCGTGCAGGGGCGCCAGTTGTTCATGAACGTGCTCGCCGCCGATCAGGAACGAGGCCACTGCGGCCTACACTGCGCTTCGCGGATAATGCGCGGGCCCGCGAGGCGGCGCAGCTCTCTGGTGAAGTGCCCCAGGCGTTCTACCCCGCCTGAGCCGATCAGCGCTCGCGAATTGTGTCAGCTTCCCGCTTGAGCAGGATATAAGTGTGGCGGCTGAATCATCGAGCACCGTCGCGTGGCTGATGGCTTTGGAGCGCTGGGCGGGGCGGTACATTATTTGAGAAAGTGCAGATTATTCTCCATGTTTGGAGGCTGCAAGAAATGGCGAAATGCAAATTGGATGCTGGGCACTCAGTCGCATGGGGTGGTTGAATCCGCTCATGCCTGGCAGCTGTGGTCATTTCACTGGGCTGCAAGGTTGTGATTGGTTGTCGGATCCTGTGATTGTTGTAAAGAATGTTGAAAGGGACGTGATTCATGACATCAGCTTGGAGGTCGGCGGTGGTGTGGTTGACCTGGGAGCAATTCCTGTCGGTGAAAGCAGGGCTGCAAAACCGGAGATCGCTGCTGATTCCTCGCTTGTTGTAACGTACTACGAGAATAATGCCCGTGTGGTTTGCTATGGAGATGTGTATTTTACGAACAATCTCTATGTCAAGGTTGAGGCGGGTGTGGGTAGAGGGGTTTGCCGTATAGCGGAAGTTGCGGATTGATGTGAGCGGTGGAGCGTGTCTGGAGAATTCTTATAGTGCAGTGCCAATGTGAAGAGCGATGAAAAGCCTTGTTGAGAGTTACCCGGTTTGGGCTTCCATCATTCTAGGTGCCATGTGGATAAACGCATTTGCGGCTCACAGGATGTTGCTGAAAATCGAGCGCGAACGACCGGAAGTACTTGCTGCAGCCGGAATCATCAAGATTGATTGGTGGCTTGGGTGCTTGCGTGGTATCGCAGTGCTTGCCCTCACTTCCAGAGGGAAGGCGCTCCATCAGGGTGAACGGTGGGTGTTGAGGGGCGTCGTGATGATGTACGTCTTCTTGATTGCTTCCGGGGTATCCATGCTCGTTGGCATGTAGAAGGCGGTGCCTCAAGGCCGCTGATGGTGGAATGGTTCGGCATTACGATGAGATTGCCCGTCCTGGCATCACTCGGCATTTCCCGGTTTCACCTCTGCTGGCTTGCGTCCCGCGCGCAATAAAAAACGCCGCAGTCCCCTGCGGCGTTCCCGTATTTCCCTGGCTCTGGCGAATCCTCAGCCGAGCAACTTACGTACCTTGGTCAGCGCGGTCATGAACCGCTCGATCTCGGCGTGCGTGTTGTAGAACGCCAGCGAGGCACGGCAGGTGGCGGCGACACCGAAGTACTGCAGCAACGGATGTGCGCAGTGCTGGCCGGAACGCACGGCCACGCCTTCCAGGTCGAGCAGGGTGGCTAGGTCGTGTGCATGCGCGCCGTCGATCAGGAACGAGACCACGGCCGCCTTCTCCGGCGCTTCACCGATGATGCGCAGGCCCTCGACGCGACGCAGCTCTTCGGTGAAGTGAACGAGCAGCTCGGCTTCCCGCGCCTCCACGTGCTCCTGGCCGATGTCCTGCAGGTAGTCGGCGGCCACGCCCAGGCCGATGAAGCCGGCGATGTTCGGGGTGCCGGCCTCGAACTTGTGCGGGGCATCGTTGAACACTGTGCCGTCGAAGCTGACTTCCTTGATCATCTCGCCACCGCCGAGGAACGGCGGCATCGCGTCCAGATGCTCGCGGCGTGCCCACAGGGCGCCGGTGCCGGTCGGTCCGCACATCTTGTGGCCGGTGATGGCATAGAAGTCGCAGCCGATCGCGGCGACGTCGACCTTGCGGTGTGGCGCGGCCTGCGAACCGTCCACCACGGTGATGATGCCGCGCTTGCGCGCCTCACGGCAGATCTCGCGCACCGGGTTGACCGTGCCGAGCACATTGGACACGTGGGTGACCGCCAGCAGCTTGACCTCGGGGGTCATGGCCGCACGCAGCGCATCAAGGTCGAGCGCGCCATCCGGGGTGATCTCGGCCACGCGGATGGTGGCGCCGGTACGCTGCGCGACCAGCTGCCACGGCACGATGTTGGCGTGGTGCTCCATGCGCGAGACCAGGATTACATCACCGGACTTCAATCGCGGCAGCGCCCACGAGTATGCCACCAGGTTGATGGCGAAGGTGGTGCCGCTGCACAGCACCAGATCGCTGGGGCGCACGTTGAGGAAGCGCGCCAGTTTGTTGCGCGCACCTTCGTAGGCATCGGTGGCTTCACTGCCCAGGGCATGCACCGCGCGGCTGACGTTGGCGTTGTAGCGGCGATAGAACTCATCCACCGCGCCGATCACCTGCACCGGTTTCTGGCCGGTGTTGGCGTTGTCGAAATAGACCAGCGGCTTGCCATGCACTTCACGCATCAGCAGCGGGAAGTCGAGACGCACGCGATCCCAGTCGGGGGCGCTGGCGCGTTCTTCGATCGGGCGCGGGGTGGAGAGATTCATGCCACACCCGCCTCGGCCAGGGCCTTGTCCAGGCGGCGTGCCAGCTGCTCGCGCAGCGCGTCCGGCAGTACCTTCAGCGGCTCATGGCAGAACGCGGCACTCAGCAGCGCCTGCGCCTGTGCCTGCGGCAGGCCACGCGAGCGCAGGTAGAACAGCGCGTTCGCATCGAGCTGGCCGACGGTCGCACCGTGTGCGGCTTTCACTTCGTCGGCGTCGATCACCAGCACCGGCTGGGTGTCGATCTCGGCGTCGGCCGACAGCAGCAGGTTCTTGTTGGACAGGTTCGCGTCGGTGCCGTCGGCGCCTTCGCGGATCTGGATGCCACCATGGAACACCACGCGGCTGCGGTTGGCGGCCACGCCGCGCCACAGCAGCTCGCTACGGGTATCGCGGGCGATGTGGTCGATGCCCAGGCGGGTATCGACGTGGCGGCGGCCATTGCCGAGCAGCACGCCATTGGCGGTCAGCTGCGCGTTGTCGCCTTCCAGCCGTACGTTCAGTTCATGGCGGCTGAGCGCGGCGCCCAGTTCCAGGTCTACGCGGTGATACTGCGCGTCACGGGCCAGCACCGCGTCGGTGCGCAGGATGCTGGTCTGGCGTGCACTGCCGGCCTGCACGCGCGCATGCTTGAGCACGGCATCGCGCGCAACGTGGACGTGCAGCACGGTGTTGTCCAGGTGGGCGGAGTCACCGACGCTGAAGCGGTGTTCGACCACGCCCAGGCTGGCGCCGGCACGCAGTTCGATCAGGTGGCGGTGGTGCCAGGCCAGATCGGTGTCACCGGCGACGCTGGCGAACACCAGCTGCAGCGGTGCCTCGACCTGCACGCCGTCGTCCACGCGCAGCACCGCGCCTTCATCGGCCAGGGCGGCGTTGAGGCGGGCAAAGATCTCATCGCTGCGTTCGTAGCGGCGGCCGAGGAAGCGCGCGGCATCCTCGCCGGCGGCCAGCGCCGAGGACAGCGGTTCCAGCTGCACGCCGGCCGGCAGGCCGTGGGTGTCGCTCAGTGCGTCGCTGAGGCGGCCGTTGACGAACACCAGGCGCGGCGCGGGGATGTCTTCCAGCACGGTCACATCCAGCACCGGCGGCGACAGCGGCGCGGCGGCGAAGGCACGGCGCTCCAGCTGGCGCAGCGAGGTGTACTTCCAGGCTTCGTTGCGGGCGGCCGGCAGGCCATCACGCAGGGCCGCATCCAGCACTTCGCGGCGCGCATCGCTGCCGCAGAAGGCCTGGGCCATGGAATCAAGCAGGGCGCTCATCAGACCGCCGCCTCGGGCACGACCCGGTCCTTCAGGAAGTCATAGCCGTGCGCTTCCAGTTCCAGCGCCAGTTCCGGGCCACCGCTCTTGACGATGCGGCCGTCGGCCAGCACGTGCACCACGTCCGGCTTGATGTAGTCCAGCAGGCGCTGGTAGTGGGTGATGACCAGGAACGAACGGTCGGCGGCGCGCAGCGCATTGACGCCGTCGGCCACGCTCTTCAGCGCATCGATGTCCAGGCCCGAATCGGTTTCGTCGAGGATCGCCAGCTTCGGTTCCAGCACGGCCAGCTGGAAGATCTCGTTGCGCTTCTTCTCGCCACCGGAGAAGCCTTCGTTGACGCCACGGTGCAGCAGTTCGTCCTTCAGGTGCAGCACGGCCAGCTTCTGCCGTACCAGCTTGAGGAACTGCATGGAATCGAGTTCGTCCTCGCCGCGTGCCTTGCGCTGTGCGTTCAGTGCCGCGCGCAGGAAGTAGGTGTTGTTCACGCCCGGGATTTCCACCGGATACTGGAACGCCAGGAACAGGCCGGCAGCGGCGCGCGCTTCCGGGTCCTGGTCGAGCAGATCGACCCCGTCGAACCGGACGCTGCCCTCGGTCACTTCATAGCCGTCGCGGCCCGCCAGGACGTTGCCCAGGGTGGACTTGCCGGCGCCGTTCGGGCCCATGATGGCGTGCACCTGGCCGGGCTGGACGTCCAGCGAAAGGCCCTTGAGGATTTCCTTGTCGCCGATGCGGGCGTGGAGGTTTTCGATCTTCAGCATGGTGGGAATTTCCGTGAGGCGGGCCGCAGCCCGCCGATAAAAAGAATGCGTTGCGAGGGCAGGGCTCAGCCCACCGAACCTTCCAGCGAGACTTCCAGCAGCTTCTTGGCTTCCACTGCGAATTCCATCGGCAGTTCGCGGAACACCTGCTTGCAGAAGCCGTCGACGATCATCGACACCGCGTCTTCCTGGCTGATGCCACGGGCGCGGCAGTAGAACAGCTGGTCGTCGGAAATCTTGGAGGTGGTGGCCTCGTGCTCGACGGTGGCGCCCGGGTTCTTCACCTCGATGTAGGGGAAGGTGTGGGCGCCGCACTGCTTGCCGATCAGCAGCGAATCGCACTGGGTGTAGTTGCGTGCGCCCTCGGCATTGCGGTCGACCTTGACCAGGCCGCGGTAGGTGTTCTGGCCACGACCGGCGCTGATGCCCTTGCTGACGATCTTGCTCTTGGTGCGCTTGCCGACGTGGATCATCTTGGTGCCGGTGTCGGCCTGCTGGCGATGGTGGGTCAGCGCGACGGAGTGGAATTCGCCGACCGAGTCATCGCCCAGCAGCACGCAGGAGGGATACTTCCAGGTGATCGCCGAGCCGGTCTCGACCTGGGTCCAGGTGACCTTGCTGCGTGCACCGCGGCACTCGGCGCGCTTGGTGACGAAGTTGTAGATGCCACCGACGCCGTTCTCGTCGCCCGGATACCAGTTCTGCACCGTGGAGTACTTGATCTCCGCATCTTCCAGCGCCACCAGCTCGACCACTGCGGCGTGCAGCTGGTTCTCGTCGCGCATCGGCGCGGTGCAGCCTTCCAGGTAGGACACGTAGGCCTTGTCCTCGCACACGATCAGGGTGCGCTCGAACTGGCCGGTGTGGCCGGCGTTGATGCGGAAGTAGGTGCTCAGCTCCATCGGGCAGCGCACGCCCCTGGGAATGAACACGAAGCTGCCATCGGAGAACACCGCCGAGTTGAGCGCGGCGAAGTAGTTGTCACCGACCGGCACCACGGTGCCCAGGTACTGGCGCACCAGTTCCGGATGTTCCTTGATGGCTTCGGACATCGAACAGAAGATGATGCCCTTCTCGGCCAGCTCCTTGCGGAACGTGGTGCCGACCGAGACCGAGTCGAACACCGCGTCCACCGCCACACCGGCCAGCTTGGCGCGCTCGTGCAGCGGCACGCCCAGCTTGTCGTAGGTATCGAGCAGTTCCTTGGGCACGTCATCCAGCGAGGCGTACTTCGGGCCCTTCGGTGCCGAGTAATAGCTGAGCGCCTGCAGGTCGATCGGGGCGATCTGCAGCTTGGCCCAGTTCGGCATCGGCATCGTCAGGAAGTGGCGGTAGGCGTCCAGGCGCCACTGCGTCATCCATTCCGGCTCGTCCTTCTTGGCGGACAGCGCACGGATGGTGTCCTCGTCCAGGCCCGGGGGCAGCGAGTCCGATTCGATGTCCGTGACGAAGCCGGCCGAGTACTTGCGGCCGAGCTGCTCATGGATCTCGCGGTTGGGGGTGTCGTCGTGGGCGACGGTTTCGATGGTTTCGGTGGCCATGGGGGGGCTGCCTACGGATCAGGAGACGACGTCGACAGCGATGGTGCGGCGCTGTTCGTCATCGACAAGGGGAAGAGGGGGCAGGATCTGCGCCAGGCTGACATCGCGAAGGGCCTCGGAGACCACGTCGTTGATCAGCCGCCAGCTGCTGCGCGCGCCGCACTTGGGCGCCATGCCGCACTGGTGGTGGTCGTGGCTGCACTCGGTCAGGGCCAGCGGCCCTTCCATTGCTTCCACCACTTCGAACAGCGAGACCTCCACGGCGGGCCGGGTCAGCCGATAGCCGCCGCGGACGCCGCGCAGGCCCTCGACCAGGCCGGCCTGTGCCAGCGGCTTGAGGACCTTGCTGACGGTGGGCGGCTCCAGGCCGGTGAATTCGGCCAGCTCGGTGGCGCTGAGCACTTCGCCCGGACGGGCGGCGAGCACGGTCAGCACGACGGTGGCGTAATCGGTGAGTTTGGTGACGCGCAACATGGGGGATGCGAGCGGTTCTTAAAGCGGACTGAAATTGTACGCTTTTCTTCGCCGGCATCCAACCCGGGCATTCAGCCGGCGCTGGGAGACCCTGGCCGGGGCCGTTCACCCGCAGTCACGATCGGGGCGACATGCTGGAGCATCGGGACGATTTTCGCAATTGCCCGGAATGGGCGAGAATCCGGGTTCCTTTCGCTGCAAACAGCCCGTGCCGATGCCGAAGAAGATCCAAGCCCGCAAGTCCGCCATCCATGGCAACGGTGTGTTCGCCGTGGCCCCGATCAAGCAGGGCGAGCGCGTGATCCAGTACAAGGGCCTGCTGCGCAGCCATGGCGACGTCGATGCCGATGACAGCGGTGACGTCGAAAGCGGCCACACCTTCCTGTTCACCCTCAACGACGACTGGGTGATCGATGCCAATTACAAGGGCAACGATGCGCGCTGGATCAACCACAGCTGCGACCCCAACTGCGAGGCGGTGATCGAGGAAGATGCGGACGGCGACAGCCGTGGTGACAAGGTGTTCATCGAAGCGCTGCGCGATATCGCCGCCGGTGAGGAGCTGACCTACAACTACGGCATCGTCCTGGCCGAGCGCCATACGGCCAAGCTGAAGAAGATCTGGGAGTGCCGCTGCGGTTCCCCCAAGTGCACCGGCACCATGCTGCAGCCCAAGCGCTGACCGGCACCGGGTACGGCCGGCCGATCGCCGGCCGCATCGCGGACATGCACCTGCCATCGACACGCGGGTCACTCCGCTTCAATGCGCGTTGCCGCACGCTGGGCGCTCATCCTCACCAACGGGAGTGCACTCATGGCCCAGCGCCTCAAAGGCAGACAGATCGCCATCCTGGCCACCCACGGCTTCGAGCAGTCCGAACTGATTGAACCCAAGCGCCTGCTTGAAGCGGAAGGCGCCCGGGTCAGCGTGATATCGCCAGCGAAGGAAGCCACCATCAAAGGCTGGAAAGAGAAGGACTGGGGCGAGGCGGTGGCGGTGGACATCCCGCTGAGCGAAGCCGACGCGGCAGGGTTCGATGCGCTGGTGTTGCCCGGTGGCGTGATCAATCCGGACACGCTTCGCACGGATCAGGCCGCCGTGGATTTCATCCGTGAACTGGCCGCGGCCGGCAAGCCGGTCGCGGCGATCTGCCACGGCCCCTGGCTGTTGATCAACAGTGATCTGGCCAACGGCCGCGAGGTCACCTCGTGGCCGTCACTGCAGCAGGATCTGCTCAACGCCGGTGCGCGCTGGCAGGATGCCGAGGTGGTGGTGGACGGCAATCTGATCACCAGCCGCAAGCCCGACGACATTCCCGCTTTCAGCGAGGCCGTCGTCCGCGCGCTGGCTGCGTGACGATCTGCCGCTGTGTCACACCCGTGCCCGGCCGCTGGAGGCCGGGCATGGTGCTGCAGCTCGGCTCAGTTGCCGAGCAGGCCCGCAGGTACCAGGTTGCCGAGGTTCTGGTTGAAGGTGACGACCAGCTTGCCGTTCTTCACCTGTGCCGATTGCACCTGCAGCGCACCGAGCATGCCGGCCACGGCCGGATCAAGCTTGTAGATCGGTTCACGCTGCGCATAGTCGCTCAGCCAGGCATTGAGCAGCCCGCGGGTACGTGAATCGAGGCGGCCGCCCTGATTGGCCGGGGTGAAATCGTCCACGCTCGGCTGCTGCAGGTGGAAGCCCTGGGTCTGGGCGTCATAACGCAGGCCGCTGCTGAGCTTGACCGTACCGAGCTTGGCCGGACTGCCGCCGGCGGTCGCAAGCGCCACGTCCATGCCCAGGTTCAGGCGTTCGCCTGCGGGAAGGCTCAGTTGTGGATGGCTCATCGTCAGCGCGATCAGGCCGCCAAGTGCATCCTGTGTACGCGGGAAACTGCCGTCCAGGTACTGCTGCACGTCGCTGGCGCCAACCGAGAGTTCGCGGCCGGAAATCGAAGGTGCGGCCTGCGCGCCGATCGCAGCGGCGATCAGGACGGTGGCGGCGGCGAGGCGGGTCATCAGGGGACGCAGGCGCATGGCGGTGACCGGAAAGGGCGGGGTGGCTACAGAGTAGCTTTGCAGGCTGAATCGAGCGTGCATGCCGTTGCAGCGGTTCAGTCCAAAGAGGGCCGCAGCTGCGCCGACTGGATCTGCCAGGCACTGCCGTCGGCGTTGGGCTGCACGCGATACCAGCCACCAAAGCGGAAGGTGCCGTCGGCGGTCACGGCGCGGACCTGGACCGGAACCTCCAGCAGCTGCGGCGGATGCTTCCCGTCGACGGCGACCGGCGTCTGGCTGCGCAGGCGCAGGGCGCGCACGTTGTCCAGCTGGCGTAGCGCGGCGTCATCCGCCCGCCGCGGATCGGCGGGGGGGAAGGTCCAGGCAGCGTCGCTCGCGGCGTGGTCGCGATTGAGCAGGTCGGTCATGTACCGGCTGAGCATGTCCCCGGGCGGCTCAGCGTCGTCGGCCACTGCTGCCAGCAACGGCTGGACGGAGGGTGGCCGCAGCGATGCAGCCTCATCGCCCACGGCCGTCGGCTGCCGGTGTGCATCATCCGGTCTGGTGGCGACCGGGGCGGTGATATCCACTGCGGGGGGCGGCCGGGAACAGCCCAGCACGACCAGCGGCATCAGCAACAGCAGGGTCCTGCGCATGGTGCCTCCTCCCCGAGGCGACCTGGAGGACGGCAGTGTATCGACTACGGGGCCTTCAGCGGGAAGATGGCAGCTGATCCAGCGCATCCAGCGCCGGCAGGACCTGGGCGGCGAGTGCGGCCAGTGCATGACCGTCGGTGTCGGCATGACGCTGCACGATGTCGCGCAGCAACTGGGTGGCGACCACCAGCGTGGCGCGCTCGTCGCCACTGAGTCCTGCGGTGCGCGGTGCCGCTTCGAGCAGTCGCATCAGGTCGCGACTGGCGCGATGTTCCAGTTCGATGGTGCAGCGCCCGGTGCACTGCAACCCGTCCTTTTCGATCGGAGTCACCGAGATCCGGTAGCGGGTGGAGGGGCTGGCCATGAGAGGTGCTCGCCGTTGCTGTGGGGGAATGTGCCCACCATAGGCAAGGCCGCCGCCGGCGGCGACGGCCGGCGCTGCACGCAGTGTTCCACCCGGTTGGACGAAGGGCGGGGGAAGCGTGGCCGCAGCCTTTGGTGGCGGGCCTGGGAGGCCGATTGCGCTGCTGGGGCAACGCTGTGTTGCGATGCCCGGCGCCGTGCCCGGAAGATGGTCGCTGCCTGCGCGGAACCGCCGAGGGCGCCAAAAAAAACGGGACGGCCTGGGCCGTCCCGTCATGCATCCGCCGAATGGCGCGCGCTTACAGCGCGGCGTCCTTCAGCTTCTTGAGCGGACGAACCTTCAGCTTGGTGGTGGCCGGCTTGGCGGCGAACCACTGCTCTTCCTTGGTGAACGGGTTGATGCCCTTGCGCTTCGGCTTGGCCGGCACATTGACGGTGGTGATCTTCAGCAGGCCCGGCAGGGTGAAGGAGCCAGCGCCCTTCTTGTGCACCGAAGAGGCGACAGCGCCTTCCAGCGAGGCCAGCACAGCGCGCACGTCCTTGGCGACAACGCCGGAGGCTTCAGCGATGTGTGCAACCAGGCCGGACTTGGTCAGCACTTCCTTGATCGGCTTCGGAGCGGCCGGCTTGGCGGCAGCCTTCGTCGCGACTTTCTTCACTGCCTTCTTCGGGGCAGCCTTCTTAGCGGTCTTTGCCATGGTTTCCTGTTCCGTGAACGGTTGGTTGTTTGGTCGGCGCCGAACCCCGTCGGCAAGCGCAATGTAGGGCAACTCTCGGGCGCCGCCAATAGCCCGGAGCGCGGAAAGTGCATGTTTTTTCATATCCAGGCCGATTCAGTACATGGCCGGCGGTAGGGGGCAGGGGCACCCGGAGGGGCAGAAAAGCGCCGACCCTTGCGCCGGCTGGAAGTGCGAAACCGCTGAAAACAAGGGGAAAACGGCATGGCGCGGAGGTGGCGCGATGGAGCCGGAGCACGCGTGCCGGTCGCGCTGCAATGCGGCAGAGCGACGCAGGCATAACGCGCGCCATGCGAGGGTGACCGTTCATCACCGCCACACAGGAGCAGCAAATGGGAATCTCGCGACACGCCACCGCGCACTGGGAAGGCGATCTGAAGTCCGGCAAGGGACAGTTGAGCACGCCGCAGAGTGGCCTGCTGGACAAGACCCGCTATGGGTTCAACAGCCGTTTCGGCGAGGAGAAGGGCACCAACCCGGAAGAGCTGATCGCCGCCGCGCATGCCGGCTGTTTCACCATGGCGCTGTCGGCCAAGCTCGGCGAGGCCGGTTTCACTCCGACGTCGCTGGATACCGAGGCGAAGGTGGATCTGTCGATGGAAGGTGGCCCACAGCTTTCGCAGATCCGGCTGAAAGTGAAGGCCGTGGTGCCCGGGATCGATGCGACGCAGTTCCGTGCCATCGCCGACGATGCCAAGCAGAACTGCCCGGTGTCCAAGGCACTGAGCGCGGTGCCCATCAGCCTGGAGGCCGAGCTGGGCTGAGGTCGGTAGCGCCGGGCCATGCCCGGCGTCCCAGGGCAACCACCCATCACCAATCAAGGGTGCCGGCGATCACCGTCTGCACCTGACCGCCGGACCAGACCTCGCCGGCCTCGTCCACGCGCAGGGTCAGGCGTGCGTCATGCCCGACCTCCCGGCCCTGGCTGACGTCGAATGCCTCGCGGCCCCGCGGCAGGGCGCCGCGCAGGTCCAGCCATGCCGCCAGCACGGCGTTGGCGGCGCCGGAGGCGGCATCCTCGAAGCGGCGCCCGTTGCCGACGAACGCGCGCACGGCCAGATCGAAGCCTTCGTTGCCGTCGGCGAATGCATAGGCGAACACGCCCATGCTGTCGGTGGATTCGGCCAGCGCAGCCACCGCGTCCCAGTCCGGGCGCAGCGCGCGCAGGGCCGATTCATCGGCAACCTGGACCACCCACCAGCTGCGCCCGCCCTGCATGCGTGCTGGCGGCAACCGACCCAGTGGCCAGCCCTTCAGGGCCGCCTGCAGGCGCGGATCGTCCGCCCGCGCGGTTTCGGCCAGCTGCGCGCGCGGGGTGCGGATGGCAATGCGCTGCTGCGCGCCTTCGCCGCTGACGCGCAGCGGCAGCGCACCGGCAATCCCGTCCTGCACCAGCAGGCCATCCACCGCCTCCGCCAGGCCCGCCTGCAGCACGGCATGCGCGGTGCCTACGCTGGGGTGGCCGGCAAACGGGACTTCCTTCTGCGGACTGAACATGCGCAGGCGATAGCTGGTTCCCTCCGTCTGCGGCGGGAACACGAAGGTCGTCTCGGGCAACCGCGTCCAGCGGGCGATGGCCTGCATGGTGTCGTCGTCGAGTCCGTCGGCATCCAGCACCACGGCCAGCGGATTGCCGGCACCGGCGCGGGGGGAGAACACATCCAGTTGCAGGAAACGGCGTGCGGACATCAGTGACAACTCCAGGAAACAATGGGACGGTGGCGCGGGGCCATGCTCCGCGAGCGCGCAGCGCGGCGAGTCGCCGGGCATGGCCCGGCGCTACCGGCAAGGCGGCATAGGGTAGCGCGGGGGGCTACCAGTGAATCTGCCCATCGATCACCGGCTGCACCTGGCCGCCGATCCACACCGTGCCCTGCGCATCGACCTGGACCTGGACCTCACCATCGCGGCCCACTTCGCGGCCCTGGCTGGCCACGTAGCCGGCGTCCGTGCCCGGCAGCGCGCTGCGTTGCCGCAGCCAGGCGCCAATCAGCGCATTGGCACTGCCGGTCACCGGATCCTCAGGAACGTTCACCGCATCGCCGGGGCAGAAAGCGCGCACCACGAGCGCGTGAGCGGCAGCCTGTTCCAGTGCGAACACGGCCACGCCGGTGGCGCCGGTGGCATTGGTCCAGTCGCGCACGGCGGCCATGTCCGGCGCCAGGGAGCGCACGCTGGCGGCATCACGCAGGGGCAGCAGCCACCATCGCGGACCGTTGTCCCACAACTGGGCCACATGGCCCTCGGCGGCCTGGGCCAGCAGCGCTTCCGGCACCGCCCCGGGAGCGGTATCCAGGTGCCGTGCTGCGGGGCTGGCGAGCTGGATCGTCGGTGCGGCAGCCGGGCCGGACACGCGCACCGGCAACAGCCCGGCGGCGCACTGCTGAACCAGGGCACCGTCGCGCGGCACGGCCAGGCCGCTGGTCACCGCTGCCCAGGCGGCACCGACACTGGGGTGGCCGGCGAACGGCAGCTCGCTGCCCGGGGTGAAAATGCGTACGTGGTAGTCGGCACCGGCCGCGGTGGGGCGGACGAAGAACACTGTCTCGGACAGGTTCAGCCAGGCGGCCAGCGCCTGCATGCGGTCGCTGGAAAGCCCGTCCGCGTCAAATACGACACCCAGTGGGTTGCCCGTGCCGGGACGGGGAGCAAAGACATCGAGCTGCAGGTAACGATAGGCGGTCATGGCGGGGATATTGGGCTTAGAATCGAAGGTTCCGCCCCCAGGGGCGGCTTCCCCACAATACACATAGCCAATCCATGTCAGCTTCCCCCCTTGTCGATCGTTGGATCGTACTGAAGTTCGGCGGCACCTCGGTGTCGCGTCGCCATCGCTGGGACACGATCGGGAAGCTGGCGAAAAAACGCGCGGAAGAAACCGGCTCGCGCGTGCTGGTGGTGGTTTCGGCGCTGTCCGGGGTGACCAATGAGCTGACCGCGATCGCCGACGGTGCGGCGGACAGCCGTGATCGCGTCGCCGCGCTGGTCGAACGCCACGAGGCATTCCTGGTCGAGCTGGGCCTAGGCCGCGAAGTGCTGGCCGAGCGTCTGGCCGCCCTGCAGGGCCTGCTGGACGATCCGCGCGCGGCCACCCGGCCGCTGGACTGGCAGGCCGACGTGCTGGGCCAGGGTGAACTGCTGTCCTCGACCGTGGGCGCGGCATACCTGCGCGCGTCCGGGCTGGACATGGGCTGGATGGATGCCCGGCACTGGCTGGATGCACTGCCGCCGCAGCCGAACCAGAGCGACTGGTCGCAACGCCTGTCGGTGAACTGCCAGTGGCGCTCGGACGCGGACTGGGCGCAGCGCTTCCGTGCGCAGCCGACCCGCCTTCTGATCACCCAGGGCTTCATTTCGCGGCACGCGGACGGTGGCACTGCCATCCTCGGCCGTGGCGGTTCGGACACCTCGGCGGCGTACTTCGGTGCGCTGCTCGGTGCCAGCCGGGTGGAAATCTGGACCGACGTGCCGGGCATGTTCAGCGCCAATCCCAAGGATGTGCCGGACGCGCGCCTGTTGACCCGCCTGGATTACTACGAGGCGCAGGAAATCGCCACCACGGGTGCCAAGGTGCTGCATCCGCGCTCGATCAAGCCGTGCCGCGATGCCGGTGTACCGATGGCGATCCTCGACACCGAGCGCCCCGAGCTTCCGGGTACCAGCATCGACGGCAATGCCGCGCCGGTACCGGGCGTGAAGGCGATCAGTCGTCGCAACGGCATCGTGCTGGTGTCGATGGAAGGCATCGGCATGTGGCAGCAGGTCGGCTTCCTGGCCGATGTGTTCGCCCTGTTCAAGAAGCACGGCCTGTCGGTGGATCTGATCGGTTCGGCCGAAACCAATGTCACCGTGTCGCTGGATCCGTCGGAGAACCTGGTCAACACCGATGTGCTGGCCGCGCTGTCGGCCGACCTGTCGCAGGTGTGCAAGGTCAAGGTGATCGTGCCCTGTGCGGCAATCACCCTGGTCGGGCTGGGCATGCGCTCGCTGCTGCACAAGCTGTCGGATGTGTGGGCCACGTTCGGCCGTGAGCGCGTGCACATGATCTCGCAGTCGTCCAACGACCTGAACCTGACCTTCGTCATCGATGAGGCCGATGCCGATGGCCTGCTGCCGATCCTGCATGCGGAACTGATCGACAGCGGCGCCATGCCGGTGGAGGAAACCGAGGTGTTCGGCCCGCGCTGGCGCGAGATCGCCGGCACGGTTCGCCCGCGCGGCACGCCCTGGTGGCGCGGCCAGCGGGCACACCTGCTGCAGCTGGCCGACGCGGGAACCCCGCGCTACGTCTATCACCTGCCGACCGTGCGGGCGCGTGCCCGCGCGCTGGCTGCGATCAAGCCGATCGACCAGCGTTACTACGCGATCAAGGCCAACAGCCACCCGGCCATCCTGCAGTTGCTGGAGTCGGAGGGTTTCGGCCTGGAGTGCGTTTCGCATGGCGAGCTGAAGCATGTGTTCCAGCACCTGCCGGAACTTTCGCCCAGGCGTGTGCTGTTCACCCCCAGCTTCTGCCCGCGCAGTGAGTACGAGGCCGCGTTCGCACTGGGCGTGACCGTCACCGTCGACAACGTCGAAGCCCTGCAGCGCTGGCCGGACCTGTTCCGCAACCGCGAGCTGTGGTTGCGCGTGGACCTGGGGCGCGGCGAAGGCCACCACGCCAAGGTCCGCACCGGCGGCAAGGAGTCCAAGTTCGGCCTGCCGATCGCCCGTGTCGATGAGTTCGTCCGTGCCGCCACCGAACTGGGCAGCCGGGTGGTCGGCCTGCACGCCCACCTGGGCAGCGGCGTGGAAACCCCGCAGCATTGGCGCCTGATGTGCGATGAGCTGGCAGGCTTCGCCCGCCGCATCGGCAGCGTGCAGACGATCGACATCGGCGGTGGCCTGCCGATTCCGTACAGCGACGAGGACGAGCCCTTCGATCTGGACGCGTGGGCTGCCGGCCTGGCCGAGGTCAAGGCGCTGCACCCCGCATTCCGCCTGGCCATCGAGCCGGGGCGCTACCTGGTGGCCGAGTCCGGCGTGCTGCTGACCCATGCCACCCAGGTGGTGGAGAAGGACGGCGTGCGCCGCGTCGGCCTGGATGCCGGCATGAATACGCTGATGCGTCCGGCCCTGTACGACGCCTGGCACGACATCGAGAACCTCAGCCGCCAGGGCGGGTACGCCGAGGCGGCATTCGATGTCGTCGGCCCGATCTGCGAGTCCAGCGATGTGTTCGGCAAGCGGCGCAAGCTGCCGGTGTCCACCGCGCCGGACGACGTGATGCTGATTGCTGACGCTGGCGCCTATGGCTACGTGATGTCCAACACCTACAACCAGCGGGCGCTGCCGCGCGAGGATGTGATCGAGTGATCGCCCTGCGCGCGCTGCACCCGCCCACCGACACGCCCCGCGCAACCGCGCGGGTCCGTGCCTGACCGGATACACCATGACTGCTTTCGACAAACACCAGGTCTCCCGTTTCCGCTTCGTCCGCTGCGAATTTGCCGCGGACAGCGGCGTGGCACGGCTGGTCTATGCCTTCGATGATGGCCCCGAGATGGTGGAAACCATCACCGTTCCCGGCGCCCCGTTCGTCCTCGACCCGGCGCGCGCCGCTGCCGTGCAGCGAGCGCTGCAGCTGCTGCACCTGATCGCCGGCGTCAGCTACTACAAGGCCGGCGTGCCGGAGATCGTCAGCATCGACAGCTACGCCATCGATGCCGATACCGCGGCGCTGGTGGAAGCGATCTACCTCAACGGCCTGGGCGAGTTCGCCTACCGCAACGGCCTCAACCTGCGTGGCCGCTTCCGCCTGCCGGTGCAGGGCGAGCCGGTGCGGGCACCGGAGGTGGGCCTGCAGCCGCATGCGCTGGTCGCCATCGGTGGCGGCAAGGATTCGCTGGTCAGCATCGAAGCGCTGCGACGGGCGGGTGTGGACGAGACGGTCACCTGGATCGGCGGTTCGCAGCTGATCCGTGCCTGCGCCGAACGCACCGGCCTGCCGACGCTGAACCTGGGCCGCGCGCTGGCGCCGGAGCTGTTCGAGCTCAACCGCCAAGGGGCGTGGAACGGCCATATCCCGGTGACCGCGGTGAACTCGGCGATCATGGTGCTGGCAGCCCTGCTGCAGGGCGTGGACCAGGTGGTGTTCTCCAACGAACGCTCGGCCAGCTACGGCAGCCAGATTCCGGGCACCGGCGAGGTGAACCACCAGTGGTCCAAGGGCTGGGCGTTCGAGCAGGCCTTCGGCAGCCATGTGCAGGCGCACGTGGCCGCAGACCTGCAGTACTACTCGCTGCTGCGACCGATGTCGGAACTGGCGGTGGCCCGCCAGTTTGCCAAGAGCGACTTCTACGACGCGCATTTCTCCAGCTGCAACCGCAACTTCCATATCCTCGGCGAGCGCCCCGTGAACCGCTGGTGCGGCGTCTGCCCGAAGTGCCATTTCGTGTTTCTGGCGCTGGCGCCGTTCATGCCCAAGACCCGCCTCGTGCGCATCTTCGGTCGCAATCTGCTGGACGATGTCGAGCAGGCCGGTGGCTTCGACGCGCTGCTGGAGTTCCAGGATCACAAGCCGTTCGAGTGCGTGGGCGAAGGTCGTGAATCGCGTGCAGCAATGGCGACCCTGGCGCAGCGACCGGAGTGGAAGGAAGATGCGCTGGTGAAGCGCTTCTGCAACGAGATCCAGCCGCAGCTCGACGCGGCCGAACTGGAGCTGGCGCCGATGCTGCAGCTGCAGGGCGAGCACCGCATTCCGGCTGCGCTGTGGGAACGGGTGCGTGAAGATTTCTCAGCTTGAAGGAAAGCGCGTCGCGCTGTGGGGCTGGGGGCGTGAGGGCCGTGCCGCATTCGCGGTGCTGCGTGCACGCCTGCCGACGTTGCCGCTGAGCCTGTTCTGTCCGGCCGCCGAAGCCGATGCGGCGCGCGCGGAAACGCAGGGGTCACTGGAGGTGCGTGGCGAGCCTTCGGCCGAGGCGCTGGCCGCGTTTGACGTGGTGATCAAGTCACCCGGCATCAGTCCCTACCAGCCGATCGCGGTGGCCGCGGCGGCACGGGGCACGCGTTTCATCGGGGGCACCGCGCTCTGGTTCGCCGAGCATGCCGCTGACGACGGCATCGTCCATGACACCGTATGCGTGACCGGTACCAAGGGCAAAAGCACCACCAGCGCGCTGGTCGCGCACCTGCTGCGTGCGGCCGGTCATCGCACCGGCCTGGTCGGCAACATCGGCCTGCCGCTGCTGGAAGTGCTGGACCCGCAGCCGGCGCCTGAGTATTGGGCGGTGGAACTGTCCAGCTACCAGACCGGCGAAGTGGCGCGCAGTGGCGCGCGACCGCAGGTGGCGGTGGTGCTGAACCTGTTCCCCGAACATCTGGACTGGCATGGCAGCGAACAGCGCTATATCGAGGACAAGCTGCAGCTGGTCACCGATGCCGCTCCGTGCATCGCCGTGCTCAATGCCGCCGATCCGCATCTGGCGGAACTGACGCTGCCGCACAGCCAGGTGGTCTGGTTCAACCAGCCGCAGGGTTGGCACATGCGTGGCGACATCGTGCATCGTGGCGAACAGGCGGTGTTCGATACACGCAATACGCCGCTGCCGGGCCGCCACAACCGCGGCAACCTGTGTGCGGTGCTGGCCGCGCTGGAAGCGCTGGGCCTGGACGCGGCGGCGCTGGCGCCGGCCGTGCAGGATTTCCGTCCGCTGCCCAACCGGCTGCAGCGCATCGGCGTGGCCGATGGGCTGACCTACATCAACGATTCGATCAGCACCACGCCGCACGCCAGTCTGGCGGCGCTGGAGTGCTTCAGCGGCCAGCGCATCGCGCTGCTGGTGGGCGGGCATGACCGCGGCCTGGACTGGACCGATTTCATGCAGCACATGGCGCACGATGTGCCGCCGGTGGAGATCGTGACCATGGGCAGCAACGGCCCGCGCATCCACGCGATGCTGCAGCCGCTGGCCGATGCAGGTCGATTCGGGCTGCATGCGGCCGTCGACCTGCCGGAGGCCATGGCGCTGGCACGCGCTGCGCTGGGCCAGCAGGGCGGGGTGGTGCTGTTGTCGCCGGGCGCACCAAGTTTTGGGGCCTACCGCGATTACGTTGCGCGCGGACGTCACTTCGCCGAGCTGGCCGGATTCGATCCGGACAGCATCAGCGCGATTCCGGGCCTGGGCATCGCCTGAGGGGGGGCGGATCCCTTTCCGCAGGAAAGGGCTCTGACCCCGGCGGGATCCCGGCCGGCAACCCACCGGCAAATTCATCCACGCAGGCGTGGATCTACGCTTCCTCGATGAACGCGTAGTCGCCGTCAATCAACTGCTGCAGATACGCATCGAAGCCGGGCGCGATGACCGCATAGCTGTCCGGGTCGTGCAGGTAGCGCACCACCTGGCCGACGGAGCCACCCGGTGCCGGGTCGAAATCCAGGTACAGCATCGAGGTGCCGCCGTTGTTCATGCAGTGCGAGAAGCACAGGCGGCGATTCATCGGTACATCGGCATCGATGCCGTCGCCGAGAATCTCCGGTTCGTCATCCAGCCACTCTTCATAGATCGAGCGGATGCTGTCGTCCCAGTGCCGCTGATCCTCGAAGATCTGTGCGACCGAGCGCAGGTAGTAGGGGTATCCGCCGCCTTCCACGTCCGAGCCGAGCATCAGCACGCAGACCTCGCCCTCGGGATACCGGCGGAAATGCGTGCCATCCACGCGCGACAGCAGCGCAACCAGACTGTCAGGTACCTGCGGCCACTGCGCACGCAGGCGTTGCAGGTCTCCGGCGCTGGCGCCCTGGACATGCGCCCATTGCGCAGCATCGTCGGCGGGCAGGCGCGGCATCAGGCCGGACAGGAATTGATCGACAAGGTTCATTCGCAAACAGGGGCTGGGCGGAATCAGGGCGTATCCAACCACACCTGCGTCACGCCGCCAATGCAGAATGCGGACGGGAGGGGGACATCAGGCGACCCCTCTGTTTCCTTTTCTCTGGAGCAGGCGCATGAATGCATGGCGTTGCGGTGTGGCGATGGTCCTGGGTCTGGCGGCGCTGCCGGCGTGGGCGGCGATGAAGACCCAGCCGGTGGAGTGGACGCACCAGGGCACGACCTTCAGCGGGGTGCTGGTCTATGGCGACGGGGACAGTAACAAGCGCCCCGGACTGGTGATGGTGCCGAACTGGAAGGGTGTGAACGAATCGGCGGTCGAGAAGGCCAAGCAGCTGGCCGGCGATGATTACGTGGTGCTGGTGGCCGATGTCTATGGCAAGGGTGTGCGGCCGAAGACCGATGCCGAGGCAGGGCCGGTCGCCACCGCGTTGCGCAACGACCGGCCGCTGCTGCGTGCGCGTGCGCTGGAGGCGGTGAATGTGCTCAAGGCACAGGCCGGCAAGGTGCCGCTGGATGCCAGCCGCATCGGTGCGGTCGGCTTCTGCTTCGGCGGTACCACCGTTCTGGAGCTGGCCCGCGCGGGCGCGCCGCTGGCCGGCGTGGTCAGCCTGCATGGTGGGCTGGGCTCGCCGCTGCCGGCGCAGGCCGGTGGAGCGCATCCCTCGGTGCTGGTACTCAATGGTGCCGATGACAGGAGCGTGACTGCGGCCGACATCGCCAGCTTCCAGAACGAGATGAATGCCGCCAAGGTCGACTGGGAATTCACCAACTACAGCGGCGCCGTGCATTGCTTTGCCGAGCGTGATGCCAACAATCCGCCGGGATGCCAGTACAACGAGCGGGCAGCCAAGCGCGCGTGGAAGGCACTGGATGAGTTCTTCGAGGAGCGCTTCGAGAAGCGCTGAGGCACCGGGTTGGGGGGGGCGGGGGCCCCCCGGGGCGGGGGGGGGGGGGGGGGGGGGGGGGGGGGGGGGGGGGGGGGGGGGGGGGGGGGGGGGCGGGGCTTGGCCGGGGGCGGCCTGGGCCCCCGGTTTGGGCGGGGCCTGGCCGGGGGGGGGGGGGGGCATCCGGTCGCGCGGGGCAATGCCGGGGGAGCGCAGCGGCATCAGGTAGCGCCGGGCCATGCCCGGCGAGCGCGGTCAATGCGTGCGCTGCACCGCGTAGCGGGCCAGTCCACGCAGAGCGGCGACGGCATCATTGTCGCCCAGCCCGTCGAGCGCACGCTCGGCGCGCTCTGCGTATTCCTCGGCCCGGCGACGACTGTAGTCCAGGCCGCCGGTGGCGTGGATCGCGGTCAGCACTTCCGGCATTGCCGACGCATCGCCTTCCTGCACGATGGTGCGCAGGCGCTCGCGGGTGGCGTCGTCGGAGTGGGCCATGGCATGGATCAGCGGCAGCGTTGCCTTGCCTTCGGCGAGGTCGTCGCCCAGATTCTTGCCCAGCTCCTCGGCGTTGGCCGAGTAATCCAGCACGTCATCGGCGATCTGGAAGGCGTAGCCCAGATGCATGCCGTAGTCGTACAGCGCCTGCTGGGTGGCTTCGTCCACGCCGCTGGCCAGCGCGCCCAGGCGGGTGCCGGCAGCGAACAGCACGGCGGTCTTGCGCTCGATCACGCGCAGGTACGCCGCTTCGTCGGTATCCGGGTTATGCACGTGCAGCAGCTGCAGCACTTCGCCTTCGGCGATGCGATTGGTGGTGTCGGCCAGGATCCGCATCACCGGCATGCGGTCCAGCTCGACCATCAGCTGGAAACTGCGCGAGTACAGGAAGTCGCCCACCAGCACGCTCGGTGCGTTGCCCCACAGGGCATTGGCGGTGCTGCGGCCGCGCCGCAGGCTGGATTCGTCCACTACGTCATCGTGCAGCAGGGTGGAGGTGTGGATGAACTCGATGATCGCCGCCAGCTGGTGGTGCTCGGGGCCGGCATGGCCGACCGCATGACCGGCCAGCATCACCAGCATCGGCCGCAGGCGCTTGCCGCCGGCGGAAATGATGTGGTCCGCGATCTGGTTGATCAGCACGACGTCCGAGGACAGCCGGCGCCGGATCAGGGCGTCGACGGCGGCCATGTCGGCCGCAGCAAGCGACTGGATCTGGGGCAGGCCCAGGGCGGGGCGGGTGTCTTCGGTGATGGTCATGCGATCAGGCTTTCAGGCTCGTCGATGATTATAGGCGCTGCCCGTGAATTCGGGCGCAAACCGGCCTGCGGGCCTGATCGCCCCGGCCGTCCGTGACTGCCTGGCGTGAATACGTATGCAGGTGGCGCCATCCCCGGGGAGGCACCGCTAAGCTTGCGGGACTTGGTTTTCGGCCCGCTTCCGGCGGGTCCCGCATGCCCGGAGGGGGGCTGTCGATGTCGCACTATCCATGGTGGCGCGGAGCCGTCATCTACCAGATCTATCCGCGCAGTTTCCTTGACGCCAACGGCGACGGGGTCGGTGACCTGCCAGGGATCATCCAGCGCCTGGACCACATCGCCACGCTGGGTGTGGATGCCATCTGGATCTCGCCGTTCTTCAAGTCGCCGATGGCCGACTTCGGCTATGACATCGCCGATTACCGCGACGTCGACCCGCTGTTCGGCAGCCTGGAGGACTTCGACCGCCTGCTGGCCAAGGCCCACGGCCTGGGACTGAAGGTGATGATCGACCAGGTCCTCAGCCATACCTCGATCGAGCACGCGTGGTTCCGCGAGAGCCGCCAGGATCGCAGCAATCCGAAGGCCGACTGGTACGTCTGGGCCGACCCGCGCGAGGACGGCACGCCGCCCAACAACTGGCTGTCGCTGTTCGGCGGCTGCGCCTGGCAGTGGGAACCGCGCCGCGAACAGTACTATCTGCACAATTTCCTGGTCGACCAGCCGGACCTGAACTTCCACAACCCGCAGGTGCAGCAGGCCACGCTGGACAACGTGCGATTCTGGCTGGACCGTGGCGTGGATGGCTTCCGCCTGGATGCGATCAACTTCTGCTTCCATGACGCGCAGCTGCGCGACAACCCGGCCAAGCCCGCTGACAAGCGCGTTGGCCGCGGCTTCAGCCCGGACAACCCGTACGCATACCAGTACCACTACTTCAACAACACGCAGCCGGAGAACCTGCCGTTCCTGGAGCGGCTGCGCGCGCTGCTCGACCAGTACCCCGGTGCGGTCAGCCTGGGCGAGATCTCCTCGGAGGATTCGCTGGCCACCACCGCCGAGTACACCCGCGATGGCCGCCTGCACATGGGTTACAGCTTTGAACTGCTGGTGGACGACTACAGCGCGGCCTACATCCGCGAGACTGTCTCGCGCCTGGAAGCCGCGATGACTGAAGGCTGGCCGTGCTGGGCGGTGTCCAATCACGATGTGGAGCGCGCGGTCACCCGCTGGGGCGGCCATCCGGCCGATCCGCGCCTGGCGCGCATGCTGGTGGCGCTGCTGAGTTGCCTGCGCGGCTCGGTCTGCCTGTATCAGGGCGAGGAACTGGGCCTGGCCGAGGCCGAGGTGCCGTTCGAGGCGCTGCAGGATCCCTACGGCATCACCTTCTGGCCGAACTTCAAGGGCCGCGATGGCTGCCGCACTCCGATGCCGTGGACGGATGCGCCACTGGCCGGTTTCACTACCGGCCAGCCGTGGTTGCCGATTCCGGCCGGGCACCGGGCAGCGGCCGTCGCGGTGCAGGACGCTGACCCGCAGTCGGTGCTGGCGGCCTTCCGGGCATTCCTGGGCTGGCGTCGCCATCAGCCCGTCCTGCAGCATGGCAGCATCCGGTTCCTTGACAGCAGTGAGCCAGTGCTGCTGTTCGAGCGTATGCTTGCAGATGAAACCCTCCTGCTGGCCTTCAACCTGTCGGGCGAGGCGGTGACCCATCCGCTGCCGGCCGGCCGTTGGCAGCAGATGGATGTGCCGGGCCCGGATGCGGGTACGGTGCAGGGTGGCGAACTCCAGCTGCCGCCGCGTGCGGTGTTCTGCGCACGACGCAGCTGATCGATTTCTCCGGTGGCGGTACTTGCGGGGACGGGGCCGAAGCGCCCCGTCCCTTTTTTATGGGCGGTGCCGTGGCTGGCGGGTCGCGCCCAAAAGAAAACCCGCTGCAGATGCGCAGCGGGTTTCCGGTCATGCCTGCGGTCCTCGCCGCCGGGCATGGCCCGGCGCTACCGATGGAGCGGTTGCCGGGCAGCGTCCGGCATTCGATGGGCGGTTGCCGGCCTGGGGCCGGCATTGCCCGGTGAGGGTCAGAACTTGTAGTTCACACCCAGCACGTAGGTGCGGCCCCACTCGATGTATTCCAGCGGGCGATCCTTGGTGCCGGCGTAGGTGCGGTACGGCTCGTTGGTCAGGTTGCTTCCCTGCAGCAGCAGGGTCAGCCCGCGCAGGGCGCTGCTGTCGCTGAAGGTGTAGCTGATCTGCGCATCGGTCACGTTCTCGCCCACCACATAACGCAGGGTGCGGTTGCCGTTGAAGTTGCCGATCTCACCGATGAAGTCCGAACGACGGCGCTGGCTCACGCGGGCCTCGAAACCATTGCGCTCGAAGTACGCGGTGAAGTTGTACACACGCTTGGACAGGCCCGGCAGGCTGATGGGATCGGTACCCACGCTGGAGGCGCTTTCCGGGTCGAGGATCTTGATGTCGCTGTCGTTGAACGTGGCACTGGCCTGCACGCCGAAGCCGCGCAGGCTGTCGGTGAGCATCTCCAGCGGGAACGAACCGGTCAGCTCGAGGCCGCGCAGGGTACCGCCCTCACCGTTCACCGGCGTGGAGAAGGTGCCGGTCGGCAGCACGGGCACCACCATGCCCGGCGGCGGCACGTAGTTGCCGAGCAGCCCGCTGAAGTCGTAGTTGTCCACCGACTGCGTGTAGACGTAGCTCTTCAGGTCCTTGTAGAAGATCGCCGCAGCGACGTAGGCCTTCTCGCCGAAGTACTTCTCATAGGACAGATCCAGCGCGGTGGCGCGCCACGGGTCCAGCCGCGGATTGCCGCCGCTGCCGCCGGGGCGGCCGGTGGAGGTATCCACGCCGAACTCCAGGCCGGCGCGCATCTGGTCCACGCGTGGGCGCGCGACCTGCTTGGCTGCCGCGAAGCGCAGGGTCTGTTCGTGCGGGAACATGAAGGCCAGATTCAGGCTCGGCAGCCAGTCGTTGTACTTGCGGCCGTCGGAGTAGGGCTGCACGTTGCTGCCGGCGGGCTGCGACGCGTCCCAGTAGCGGGAGTCCGAACTCTGATCGGTGCGCTGCATCTGCACGCCGATGTTGCCGCGCACGCCGACCACGCCGATGTCGGTGTTGATGTTCAGGCGCGCCCAGGCGGTGGTGATCTTCTCCTGCACCGTCCACGACTTGGGAATCAGGTAGTCCAGGTTGTCGACCGGATCGAAGGTCATGTAGCGGGCGACCGCCGCCGGCACGTTCCAGGCCGGGATGGTACCGAGGCCGGCAAAGCCCAGGTTCACCGGGTCGTACTGCAGGTCCGCCGCGATGTTGGCATCGCCCTGGGCACCGAGCAGGATGTTGCCCTCGGACTGGGTCTTGACCTTGCGGCGATCGGCATAGTTCACGCCGATGTCCAGGTCCGGTGCCCACGACGCCATCGCTTCGGGCAGGGCGATGGTCGCCGCCAGCTTGCCGCCCTTCAGGCGATCTTCCACCTTCGGCACCTTGCCGTAGCCGGACCCATAGATGGTGTTGGTCAGGAACAGGGCATCGGGATTGGAGTAGTTCAGCCCCGGGCTGATCTGCGAGAAGCCGTTCTGGCGGATCTGCACGCCGACCGTATCCAGCTGCGGCATGGGCGTGAGCTGCAGATTGTTCTCCAGGTTCAGCTCGTCACGCGTGGCCTTGGAGTAGTTCAGGTCGGCGACCAGCTTGACGCTGCCGAAGTTGAATTCGTTGTTCCAGCCGAACGCGTCGATCTTGTCCTTGCGCTTGTTGTACATGCCGCGCACCAGCGGGTACACGCCGCTGGCGGTACCGCCGGTGAAGGTGCCATCGGCGTTGATCTGCGGATTGCTGATCAGCAGGCCCGGCAGGTAATTGCCGTTGTAGTTGCTGAGGTTCAGTTCGAACTGGTTGGCGGTGTCGATCTGCTCGGCTTCGGTGTGGAACGCATCGAAGGTGCTGCTCCAGCTGTTGTTGGGCCGGAACTGGATCGTGGCCATCACGCCATCGCGCTTGTTGTTGCCGGTACGGCGCAGCGCCTTGATGCCGTCGGAGAAATAGGTGCCTGCAGCAACGCCGGGGCGTTTTCCGTCCGTGGTGTACTGGGTGGTCCACGGCTCGTACAGGCCGACCTGGTTTTCCTGGATCGGGTTGTCGCTGTGCGCGTAACCGATGGCGATGCCCAGGGTCTTGTCGAAGAACTGGTCGATGTAGCTGGCGCTGAAGCGGTTGCCGAACTCATCGACGTTGGCCGCATCGCCGAGCGAGCTCTTCTGCAGGCGCCCGCTGACGGCGATCACCCGGTCGGGGAAGCTGAGCGGACGGGCGGTCTGCATGTCGATGGTGCCCGACAGGCCCTGGCCGACCAGTGCCGCATCGGGCGTCTTGTACACCGTCACGCCGTTGACCAGCTCGGATGGATACTGGTCGAACTCGACGCCACGGTTGTCGCCGGTGCTGACGACCTCACGGCCGTTGAGCAGGGTGGTGGCGAAGTCCGGGGACAGGCCGCGCACGCTGATCACCTGTGCACGCCCGGCGACGCGCTGCGCGGCCAGGCCGGGCAGGCGCGAGATGGATTCGGCAATGCTGACGTCGGGCAGCTTGCCGATGTCCTCGGCGGAGATCGCTTCCACCACCGAGGTGGCGTCCTGCTTGATCGCGATCGCGTTCTCGATGCCGCGGCGGATACCGGTGACCTGCACCGTATCCAGATTGGTGGCGGCGGTGCCGGCCGGCGTGGTGGTGCTCTGCGTGGTCTGTGCCGCCGCCAGTGACGGCGCCAGGACAACGGCCAGCGCGATGCTCAGCGCGCTGCGCTTGTGGTTCAACATTTTCCCCTCCCAGGCAATGTTGTTGTTCATTTCGAGGTCGTTCCGGCAACGCCGTGAACGTGCGACGCGGTGGCCGCTGTCGTCGCCGCTATGGTAGGCAGCGGGTTCTCCGCGGGAATCACCCTGCATACGTATTCAATGACGTTTGCAGGGTTGTAATCGCTTTCAGATCCCCGCCACGGTAGCGCCGGGCCATGCCCGGCGAACGTCACGCGGGGGCATTCATCACTCCAATGGCGTGAACCGAATGGCCTGCCCGCCGCCCGGCGCCAGCATCAGGGTCAGTGCATCGGCGCTGGTCACTTCACGCGTCTGCCGCGTGAACGCGAACGGATTGCTGCGGTAGTCCGCACCGTCGCCATCGCGATAGATTTCCGCGCGGTAGCGCACGCCCGGCTCCAGGAAGCCCAGCGACACCGGCAGCACGCGGCCATGCTCGTCGGTGATGCTGCCCAGGAACCAGTCACGGCTGTTGCGGTCGCGGCGCACGATCGTCACGTAGTCGCCCACTTCACCATCGAGCACGCGGCTCTGCTCCCAGTCCACCGCCACGTCTTCGATGAAGCGGAACGCCTCCCGATGCTGCAGGTAGTGTTCGGGCAGATCGGCGGCCATCTGGATCGGGCTGTACAGCACCACGTACAGCGCCAGCTGACGTGCCATGGTACTGGGGATGGCCTGGCCGTGGCGGCCCTTCAGGCTGAGGATGCCGGGGGTGTAATCCATCGGTCCGGCCAGCATCCGGGTGAACACCAGATTGACTTCGTGTTCGGGCGGGTTCGGCGGCTGGCCCCAGGCGTTGTACTCCATGCCGCGCGCGCCTTCGCGGGAGATCCAGTTGGGATAGGTGCGGCGCAGGCCGGTGTCCTTGATCGGCTCGTGCGGATTCACCGACAGGTGCCGGCGCGCGGCTTCCTGCACGACATGCAGGTGGTGGCGCGCCATGAACTGGCCGTCGTGCCACTCTCGCCACAGCGGGCCACCCGACGGGTTGCGACGGTCGACCTGGCCGTCGTCGCAGACGTAGCCGGTCTTGAACTGGTCCACGCCCAGCCGCGCATACAGGTCCAGCGCGGCGTCGAGCTGCGCCTCATAGTGTTCGATGGCACAGCCGGTTTCATGGTGGCCGATCAGGTGCACGCCCTTCTTCCGTCCATATGCCGAAAGCGCTTCAATGTCGAAATCGGGCGTGGCGCGAGTGAAGTCGAAGTCGTAGCCATTGCCCACCCACATGCCGTCCCAGCCGGGATTCCAGCCCTCCACCAGGACGCCACGGAAGCCGTGCGCGGCGGCGAAATCGATCACCCTCCTGGTCTTGGCGGTGGTCGCCGCATGCTTCGGTCCGGTCGCCCAGCTTTCGTTGTCCAGGTGCATCGACCACCACACGCCCAGGTACTTGGCCGGCTTCACCCAGCTCACATCGCCCAGTGCATTGGGCTCGTTGAGATTGAGAATCAGGTCGGACTCGACCAGGCCGCCGGCGCGGTCGGCGATCTGCAGCGTGCGCCAGGGCGTGACGAAGGGCAGGGCACGGCGTACCTTCCACCCTTCGGCCGAGGGCGAGAGCTGCGCGCGCAGGCGCTGGCCGTCGGTACGGCGCAGCCACATGCCGGCGTAGTCCACCAGCGCAGCCTCATGGATCGCAACGTGCAGGCCATCGCGGCTGCGCAGCGTCATCGGCGTGTGCACCAGCGGGATCTCGCGCAGCGGCGTGCGCTGGTAGAGATACTCGTAGTGGATCGGTTCGCCGGCGGGGATCCACCATGCTGTGGAGTCTGCCGCGATGGCGAATTCGGTCAGCTCGTCATCGATGATCGCTTCGCGCAGGTTCGGTTGCTCAGGGAACACATAGCGGAAGCCCAGGCCGTCGTCGTAGACGCGGAACACCACATCCAGCCGGCGCTTGCTGCCGGTGGTTTCGGCCAGCTGCACGGTCAGCTCGTTGAAGTGGTTGCGGGTGAGGCGGCGTTCCCCCCACGGCTGTTCCCACGTCTCATCGACGCTGCGTCGTTGCTGCCCGAGCAGGATGAAATCCCGGTCCAGGCGGCCATCGCGCAGTTCGAAGCCAAGCCTGGAATCCTCCACTACGGCTTCACCGAAGCGCTCCACCCGGTAGCGGGCGGTGCCGCCGTCCAGCACCAGGCTGACCTTGAGCACGCCGCCGGGCGATTGGACGCTGGTGATCTGCGGGGCGGCCTGCGCCAGCGCGGCCAGGCCCAGCAGCGCAACGCCCATGATTCGCGCGAACACCGCACGTACAACACTGGATGACATCGGCATTTCCCCTCCCAAGGCGCCGTTGGCAGACCCGGACCATAAGCCAGCCCGGCGGGCGTACTGCCGCGTCGGTGCATGAATACGTATGCAGCTGGACGCAGGCGGCAGCCCCGCGTCTACCATGGGCCCAAGGCACCTTGAGGGAGGCGCCGCGCCCGCGCGCCGGTCACGGCTGCGCGGACCTATAAACGGTGCAGAGAGGGAGGGAGGTCGACGGGCGCAAGCCGGTCTGCCGCTTCGATGCTGAAGATCATTTGCCTGACCGCTGCCCTGGGGGCAGCGCTGGGGACGACCGCGCATGCGGCCGACCTGGAATTCGACGGCCGCCATGCGCGTGCCGAAGCGGCTGCCAAGGGCAGCTTCGTGCTGCACACGCCGAACGGCGCTGTGCCGATTGCCGCCGCGCCGATGCGCAGCCAGACCGGAAGCGTGATGTTCGACGCGCTGTTCGCGCTGGCCCAGCAGGAGATGGCGCAGGACCGGGTCGATGCGATCCGCGACCCCGCCTTTGACGAAGGGCGGCCGGTGCCATGCGACTGCTTCCAGACCGGCGCCCGCTGGCCCTACGTGTGGACCCGCGATGTCAGCTTCGCCGCCGACCTGGCGTTGGCGCGGCTGGATCCGCAGCGCACGCGTCAGTCGTTGCAGTTCAAGTTGTCGGCTGCCCGCGATGGGCGCACGCCCGGCCTGTTCGTCGCGCAGGATACCGGCTCCGGCGGCAGCTGGCCGATCAGCAGCGACCGTGTGGTGTGGTTCCTGGCCGCACGCCACCTGCTGGATGATCCTGCTTTTGCCGAACAGGTCTGGCAGGCGCTGCAGGGCACGCTGGCGCAGGACCGGGCGATGGTGTTCGACCCACAGATGGGCCTCTATCGCGGCGAAACCTCGTTCCTCGACTGGCGTGAACAGACGTATCCGGACTGGACCCGGGAGAACGTGCGCTTCATCGGTGATTCCTACGCGCTGTCCACCAACGTCCTGCACTACCAGGCACTGCGGCTGGCAGAGCAGATGGCCGCGCAGCGGGGCGATGATCGCCGTGCGCAGTACAAGGCGTGGGCCGATGAACTGGCGGTACGGATCGATGCGCGCTTCTGGCGCGACGACATGGGCCAGTACATGAGCTACATCGGTGAGGCGGCGCATCCGGTGCCCTACGCCAAGGTCGACCTGCTGGGCCTGTCGCTGGGCATCCTGGCCGACGTGCTGCCCGAGGCGCGGGCGCGCCGCGCGCTGGCGAACTACCCGATGGGGCCGGCCGGCAGCCCGGTGGTGTGGCCACAGGAAGCCCAGCAGCCGATCTACCACAACCGTGCGATCTGGCCGTTCGTCAGTGCGTATTCGCTGCGTGCTGCGCGACAGCTGGACGACGCGCCGCGCATCGCCGCCGAGATCCGCTCGCTGATGCAGGGGGCGGCACTGGCTGGTTCCAACATGGAAAACTACGAGCTGGTCAGCCAGGCCGTGCATGTGGACGAAGGCGCGCTGAGCGGGCCGGTGGTCAATTCAGAGCGCCAGCTGTGGTCGGTGGCCGGCTATCTGGCCATGGTCACCGAAGGCGTGTTCGGCGTGCAGGACGATGGCCGCGTGCAGCCCAAGCTGCCAGCCGCGCTGGTGCCGGAACTGTTCGGCACACATCCCCGTATCACGTTGGAAGCCAACGGCAAGCGCTATGTGCTGGAGCGCCCGCAGAACGTGGGCGATGGCCTGCTGGTGGCCGGCAGAACCACCACGCGTGGCAGCACCACGACGGTGCAGCTGGTCGCCGCCCCGGCAGCAACCGGTTTCGCTGCCACGACTGCGGATGCCAACATGCGTGCGCCGGCCACGCCGGTTGCGCCGCAGGCCCTGCGCAAGGGCGCGGGCTGGAACGTTCCGGTGGCAGCCGATCAGGTGCTGTGGAAGGACGGCAAGGCGGTCACCGACAGCAAGGGCGTGGCGCGCATCAGCGACGATGGCCTACAGCATTGCCTCAGCCTGACCCGGCGCGAAGGCACGTTGGAATCGCTGCACAGCCCGATGCTCTGCGTCGGTCCGCAGCAGGTGCTGAAGGGCGAGCAACGCTGGCAGTTCACCTCGGCCAAGGCCGGGCAGGTGCGCCTGCGCCTGCAGTACCGCAACCCGAACGGGCCGATCAACACCGGCGTCACGGCTGCGGTCAAGCAACTGGTGCTGCAGTGCCCGGGCCAGCCATTGCAGCGGCATACGGTTGCGATGCCGCACAGCGTGGCCGTGCAGGACTCGACCTCGGCAACGTTCGCTGTGCCCAAGGGGCCGTGCACGGTCGCGCTTGAAGAAGGCTTCAACATGAGCGCACTGCAGCATTTCGCGCACTACACCGGCGGAAAGGGCGGGCGCGAAGGCGTGCTCAACCAGGCGCAGGTGAAGGCGCTGACGCTGGCGCCGGTCGCCACGGCGGAGGACGCACGATGAACCGCCCTGCCAAACCGCAGCTGTCGTTCTGGCAGATCTGGAACATGTGTTTCGGCTTCCTCGGCATCCAGTTCGGTTTTGCCCTGCAGAACGCCAATGCCAGCCGCATCTTCGAGACGCTTGGCGCGGACATGGAGTCGGTGCCCGGGCTGTGGATCGCCGCACCGTTGACCGGCCTGCTGGTGCAACCGGTGATCGGTTATCTCTCCGACCGCACGTGGACGCGCTGGGGCCGGCGTCGCCCGTTCTTCATGATCGGCGCGGTGCTGACCACGCTGGCCCTGCTGGTGATGCCCAACTCACCTGCCTTGTGGATCGCGGCGGGCACGTTGTGGGTGCTGGATGCTTCGATCAACGTATCAATGGAGCCGTTCCGGGCCTTCGTGGGCGACCAGCTGGCACCGCGGCAGCGACCGGCCGGTTACGCGATGCAGAGCTTCTTCATCGGTGTCGGTGCCATCGTCGCCAGCTTCCTGCCGTTCATCCTGGCCCACTTCGGCGTGGCCAACACCGCCGCTGCCGGCGAGGTGCCGGATACAGTGCGCTACGCGTTCTATTTCGGTGCGGCAGTGCTGCTGGCGGCGATCACCTGGACCGTGGTCAGTACCCGCGAGTACTCACCGGCAGAACTGGCGGCGTTCGATGACGCCGAGCCACCGGCGCACCATGCCGCCGCCGCTGTGAGCGGCCCCGCGCCGTGGGCGCAGGTGGCGCTGTGGCTGGGTGCAGGCGTGCTGCTGGCCGCTGTGATCGCCGCGCGCCAGGGCGACAGGATGCTCTACGTGCTGGCGGGTCTCTGCGCGGGCTATGGTGTGCTTCTTGCGCTGGCCCGTACGCTGCCGCAGGCGCACATGCTGGCGGCGATCGTGGGTGATCTGCGGGCGATGCCGGTGACCATGCGCCGGTTGGCCTGGGTGCAGTTCTTCTCGTGGTTTGCGTTGTTTGCGATGTGGATCTACACCACCGCAGCGGTGGCCGGCACGCATTTCGGCTCCACCGACCCGCAGTCGGCGGCGTACAACGAGGGTGCCAACTGGGTCGGTGTGCTGTTCGGCGCCTACAACGGCTTCGCCGCACTGGCCGCCTTGCTGATCCCGCCGATGGTGCGCGCCATCGGCCTGCGCTGGAGCCACCTGGTGAACCTGTGGCTCGGAGGGCTGGGCCTGATCTCGCTGATGTTCATCAAGGACCCCACCTGGCTGCTGCTGTCCATGGCCGGCGTCGGCTTCGCCTGGGCCTCGATCCTGTCGCTGCCGTACGCCCTGCTGTCCGACAGCGTGCCGGCGGCGAAGATGGGCATCTACATGGGCCTGTTCAATTTCTTCATCGTCATTCCGCAGCTGGTCGCCGCCAGCGCGCTGGGCTTCGCACTGCGCGAGTGGCTGGGCGGAAATCCCCTGCACGTGCTGGTGCTGGGTGGAGTGAGTCTGTTCATTGCCGGGCTGTGCGTGCTTCGCGTGCCGGCCCATCAGGAGAGTGCGTGATGCATGTGTATTCCAGAATGTCGCTGGGGCTGTCGCTGGCCCTGCTCGCCACGGCGGTACAGGCCGCATCGCGCCCGGACTACGTGGGCACGCTCGAACCGTTCGCCAGCGATGCCGTGTACTTCGTGGTGACCGATCGTTTCGTCAACGGTGATCCGTCCAACGATCATCGCGATCAGGGGGGCAGCCACCGCACGTTCGACATTCCAGTGCCCTGCCCGGACAAGGTGGACGGCAACATCGGCTACCTCGGCGGCGACTTCAGGGGCGTGCTCGACAACGCCGACTACATCCGTCAGCTCGGCTTCGGTGCGGTGTGGATCACGCCGATCGTCGACAATCCGGATGAGGCGTTCACCGGCAGCAAGCCGATCAGCTGCACCAGCACGCTGACCGACCGCGGCAAGACCGGCTACCACGGTTACTGGGGCATCAACTTCTACAAACTCGACGAGCACCTGCCCAGCAAGGACCTGGACTTTGCAGGCCTGACCAAGGGCCTGCATGGTGCCGGCCTGAAGGTGGTGCTGGACATCGTCGGCAACCACGGTTCGCCGGCCTGGACCATGCCGACGCGGCAGCCGCAGTTCGGCCAGATCTTCGACAAGGATGGAAAGCTGATCGCCGACCACCAGAACCTGCCCCCGCAGAAGCTGGATCCAAAGCACAACCCGCTGCACGCGTTCTACAACACCATCGGCCCGGTCGACAGCAAGGAAGGCTCGATCTTCGATGGCAACCTGGCCGAGCTGTCCGACTTCAACCAGAACAACCCGGCGGTGATGGACTACCTCGTCGGCGCGTACCTGCAGTGGACCGCGCAGGGCGTGGACGCACTGCGCATCGATACCATCGGCTGGCTGCCGCACCCGTGGTGGCACGAGTTCGTGAACCGCATCCGTGCCGAGCATCCGAACATGTTCATGTTCGGCGAGGCCTTCGATTACGACGCCAGCAGGATTGCCGAGCACACCTGGCCGGGCAACGCCAACGTGAGCGTGCTCGACTTCCCGCTGCGTGGCGCGCTGGAACAGACCTTCGGTACCGCCGGCAAGGGCTTCGAGACGCTGGACGAGCCGCTGCACCTGACCGGCGGCCCCTATGCCAATCCGTACGAGCTGATGAGCTTCTACGACAACCACGACATGCCACGCCTGCAGGCCAGCGACAACGGTTTCATCGACGCGCACAACTGGCTGTTCACCGCCCGTGGTATCCCGGTGGTCTACTACGGCTCGGAAACCGGCTTCATGCGGGGCCGTGCCGAGCATGCCGGCAACCGTGCCTACTTCGGCCAGGCGCGGGTGGATGCCGCACCGCAGAGCCCGATCTTCGCGCCACTGCGGCGCATCGCCCAGCTGCGCCAGGCCACCCCGGCGCTGCAGCGCGGCCTGCAGGTGAACGAGCGCCTGCGTGGCAATGAGGCGGTGTTCTTCCGTGTGCTGCAGCAGGGGGATGTGGCACAGACCGCACTGGTACTGTTGAACAAGGGCGACAAGGCGACGGTTTTCCAGGTGGAGCGCTACCTGCAGGCGGGCCGCTGGCGCGACGCGCTGGACGGCGGTTCGTTGCAGGTGGATGCCTCCCTGAAGGCCGAAGTGCCCGCGCATGGCGTGAAGGTGTACGTGCTGGATGCCTCCGTGCAGCAGCCAGCGCTGCAGGCCGAGCTGGACAGGGCGATGGCCGACCAGAAGGCTCGGGACCAGCGTCTGGGACGGTGAGGGCGCCGCCGGGCATGGCCCGGCGCTACCGCTCTGGTGGGTGCCAACCTCGGTTGGCACTCCCGCTCTGGTAGGTGCCAACCTTGGTTGGCACGCTCTTCGAGCAGGCTCGACCCTACAATAGGCACCCCTCACGCCGCGCCGTACCGCCATGTCCGACCTCGCCCCGCAGACCCCGATCGAAACCCTGCTGAAGGCGGCGATGGACGGGGCGGTGCCGATCCGCGCCTTCATGGAGGCCTTCGTCGCCTCCGAGGTGCTGCTGCTGACCGGCAGCCTGGTCACCCCCGACGGCAGCGGCTTCGACCCACTGCTGTTCGACAAGCAGGGCACGCTGCACGTGGCCGTGTTCACCGATCCATCGCGGGTGGGCATCTACAGCCAGCAGGCCGAACACCAGATCCGCTGGCTGATGCTGGACGTGCTGCGCCGCGTGCCGGGGGGCTACGGCGTGGTGATCAACCCGGGTACCTCGCTGGGCTTCGAGATTTCGCCCAGCGGCATTGGCGAGATCCTGAGGGATTTCGCCCAGGGCTGAGGCCACCCGACGGGGCCGTCCACCTGCGGGCCTTGCGGCACCCGGTCCGGTGCCCGCAGGCCGGGTTCACTGCGTAGTCCCGTCCGATCACGTCCGCTGTTTCAGCCGCGCAGCGATGATTCCCGCACCACCAGCTTCACCGGGATGCTCTGGCTCTCCACCGGCTGCCGGCTGATCGAGGCCAGCAGCCGTTCCACCAGCAGCTGCCCGGCCTGCTTGGTGTCCTGCTGCACGGTGGTCAATGCCGGCGATACAGATGCGGCCAGCGGGATGTCATCGAACCCGGTGACCGCCACGTCCTGCGGCACCCGCAGCCCGGCCTCGCGCAGTGCACGGATCGCACCGATGGCGATCAGGTCGCTGGCGGCGCAGATCGCATCGATCGGTTCGCCTCGCGCCAGCAGCGCCTGGCAGGCTTCCTGGCCGGACGCTTCGGTGGTGATGGCATCGTGCTGCAGGGCCGGTTCGGCATCCAGCCCGTGATCGCGAAGAGCTGCTACGTGACCGCGGTAGCGCTCCTCGAATTCCGGGTAATGGCTGGAGGCGTGGCCGAGGAAGGCAATGCGCCGGCAGCCCTGCTGCAGAAGATGGGTGGTGATGTCGTGGCCGCCCTGGAAGTTGTCGCTGCCGATCGACACCCCGGGCTGGCCGGGCAGGGCCGCACCCCAGCGCACGAAGTGGGTGCCCTGTTCGACCAGCCGCTGCAGGCGGTCGCGCGATTCGTGGTAGTCGCCATAGCCCAGCAGGATGATGCCGTCGGCCTTGTTGCTGTCCTCGTAGTCGGCCTGCCAGTCGGTCGACAGCTGCTGGAACGACACCAGCAGATCCTGTCCGTGCAACGCGCAGGCGCGGGTGATCGAACCCAGCATCGAGTGGAAGAACGGGTTGATCAGCGAATCGTCGTTGGTCGGGTCCTCGAAGAACAGCAGGGCCAGCGTGCCGGCATTGCGCAGGCGCAGGCTGGAGGCGTTCTTGTCCACCTTGTAGTTCAGCTCGCGGGCGATGCGCAGGATGCGTTCTCGGGTCTCCGCATTGACCATCGGGCTGCCGCGCAGGGCCCGCGACACCGTCGGCTGGGAGACGCCGGCCAGATGGGCGATGTCCAGGGAGGTGGCTTTGCCTTTGATGGTCATGGGGGAAGTGCGCGAACGAATGAGTAGATGCCCCGGCATGATGCCATGGGGGCGCCATCGCAGCGCCGGCCGTCACTGCGGCCGGCCGCGCCGGGAGCTCCGGCCCGGATGGCTAAGTCATTGCCTTACAAGGATTTCAGTAGGATCTTTCGGTGTCTTTCGTCGCTTCTGGCCGGGCACGGAGCGGCGGCAGTGCTAAGATGCGGTGTTCTTGCATTCCCCCAAATTCATCGGGGGCGGCCCAGTGTCCTGCACCCCCGGCCGGGGCTGTGCTATCACTGGTCGACTGCCCCTGGACAACGGACGAAGGTACCTATGGCGCGCGGCATCAATAAAGTCATCCTGGTCGGCAATCTCGGCAACGACCCGGACGTGAAGTACACCCAGAGCGGCATGGCGATCACCCGCATCAGCCTGGCCACCACCAGCGTCCGCAAGGACAAGGATGGCAACCAGCAGGAACGCACCGAATGGCACCGCGTGGTGTTCTTCGGCAAGCTCGGTGAGATCGCCGGCGAGTACCTGCGCAAGGGCAGCTCGGTCTACGTCGAAGGCAGCCTGCGTTACGACAAGTACACCGGCCAGGACGGCGTGGAGAAGTACTCCACCGATATCGTCGCCGATGAGATGCAGATGCTGGGCGGCCGCGGTGAAGGCGGTGGCGGTGGTAGCGGCAACTACGGCGGTGATCGTCCGCAGCGCCAGCAGGCACCGCGCCAGGAGTACGGCGGTGGTGGCCAGCGTGGTGGACAGGGCGGTGGCTATGGCAACCAGGGCGGCAACCAGGGTGGCGGTTACGGCAACCAGGGCGGCAACCCGCGCCCGCAGCCGCAGCAGTCGGCGCCGCCGATGGACGATTTTGCTGACGACGACATTCCGTTCTGATCGGACGCGCGTCCGCAGGAAACAGAAAGCCCCGCCGATGCGGGGCTTTTCTTTTTTCCACGGCAGGCCGGCGTTGTGCCGCGCAGCATGGTTTTTCGTGCACCGCGTCTTGCAAAAAAAAGAATTCCTCCCTTATGGTGCAATCGATTGCATTGCTGTGAATCGTTGCGTTTGATACCGGTTGGGAGGCCGGCAGATGGATGTCCATCCATTCGATGGGACCGGCATCGAGGCTTACGCGGCGCGATGCGTTGCGCATGGCGTTCGCTGGCGGCCTTGGCCTGGCTGCGACAGCCGCGCTGCCCTCGTTCGCCGCCCAGGCCCCACTCAAGGGCAACCTGAAGCATTCCGTCGCCCGCTGGACGTTCCCGCAGCAGTCGGTCGCCCAGCTCTGCCAGACGGTGAAGGATATCGGCTTCGCCGCCATCGATCTGGTGGGGCCGGCGGACTGGCCCACACTGAAGGCGCATGGCGTCTACAGCTCCATGTGCAACGGCGCCGAGATCAGCCTGACCCAAGGCTTTGCCGGCCGCCAGTATCACGATGCACTGGTGGAGCGCTACGCGCGGCACATCGATCTGGTGGCCGATGCCGGCTACCGCAACCTCATCTGCTTCTCCGGCAATCGTGACGGCATGGATCCGCGGGAAGGCCTGGAGAATGCCGAAGCCGGGCTGAAGCGCATCCTCGGCCATGCCGAGAAGCGTGGTGTCGTGCTGGTGATGGAGCTGCTGAACTCCAGGGTCGATCATCCCGATTACCTGTGCGATCACTCCGCATGGGGCGTCGAGCTGTGCCAGCGGCTCGGATCGGACAATTTCGGCCTGCTGTACGACATCTATCACATGCAGATCATGGAGGGCGACATCATCGCCACCATCGGCAGGCATCACCGCTTCTTCAAGCACTACCACACCGCAGGTGTGCCAGGCCGGCACGAGATCGGTGACCAGCAGGAACTGCATTATCCGGCCATCTGTCGCGCGATCCGCGACACCGGCTTCGAGGGGTATCTGGCGCAGGAGTTCATGCCTGCGGCACCCGATCCCGTCGGCTCGCTGCGCGAGGCGATCCGCCTCTGCGACGTCTGAAACGATATCCACCCAGGTGAAGTAGACCCATGGCAGACAATCATTACGACGCCATCGTTGTTGGCTCGGGAATCAGTGGCGGTTGGGCGGCGAAGGAACTGACTGAGAAGGGCCTGAAGGTCCTGATGCTGGAACGCGGGCGCAACATCGAGCACGTCAAGGACTACGTCAATGCGATGAAGGAGGCGTGGGATTTCCCGCACCGCAACCGGCCGACACAGGCGATGAAGGCCGCCTTCCCCGTATTGATGCGCGACTACGGCCTGGCCGAGAACCTGGAAGGGATGTGGGCCAATGAGCAGGAGTCACCGTACACCGAGACCAAGCGCTTCGACTGGTTCCGTGGCTACCACGTAGGCGGCCGTTCGCTGATGTGGGGGCGGCAGAGCTACCGCTTCTCCGATCTGGATTTCGAAGCCAACCTCAAGGACGGCATCGCTACTGACTGGCCGATCCGCTACGCCGACATCGCACCCTGGTACGACCATGTGGAGAAGTTCGCCGGTATCGCCGGTACGCGCGAGGGACTGGACGTGCTGCCGGACGGTGAATTTCTGCCGCCGATCCCGCTGAACATCGTCGAGAAGGATGTGGCCGCGCGGATCAGGAAGGCGTTTGGCGGAACGCGGCACATGATCCACTCGCGTACCGCCAACATCACCCAGCCCATGCCCGAGCAGGGGCGCGTCAACTGCCAGTACCGCAACAAGTGCATCCTGGGCTGTCCCTTCGGTGCTTACTTCTCGACCCAGGCGGCGACGCTGCCGGCGGCGATGAAAACGGGCAATCTGACATTGCGGCCCTTCTCGATCGTCAAGGAAGTGCTGTACGACAAGGACCGCAAGCGCGCGCGCGGTGTGGAGGTCATCGATGCCGAGACCGGGTTGACCTATCAGTACACGGCCAAGGTCATTTTCCTCAACGCATCCTCCTTCAACTCGACCTGGATGCTGATGAACTCGGCCACCGATGTCTGGGAGGGCGGGCTGGGGTCGTCATCCGGCGAGCTGGGGCACAACGTGATGGACCATCATTTTGGTGCCGGTGCCTCAGGCCGGGTCGAGGGTTACGACGACAAGTACTACTTCGGTCGCCGCCCCTGCGGCTTCTACATTCCGCGCTTCCGCAACGTCGCTGCGGACAAGCGCAGCTACCTGCGCGGATTCGGCTACCAGGGCGGTGCCAGCCGCACCGGGTGGTCGCGCGAGATCGCCGAGCTGAACATCGGTGCCGACCTGAAGGAGGCCCTGACCTTGCCGGGCGACTGGCGCATCGGCATGACCGGATTCGGCGAGATGCTGCCGCACCACGACAACACGATCCGCCTGGATCCGCAGCGCAAGGACAAGTGGGGGCTGCCGGTGCTGGCGATGGACGTTTCGATGCGCTCGAATGAACTGGCGATGCGCAAGGACATGGCGGCCGATGCTGCCGAGATGCTGGAGGCAGCCGGCGTCAAGGACGTGGAGATGCACGACAACGACTACGCCCCGGGCAAGGGCATCCATGAAATGGGCACGGCCCGCATGGGCCGCGATCGCAGAAGCTCCGTGCTCAACCAGCACAATCAGGTCTGGGATGCGCCGAATGTCTATGTGACTGATGGCGCCTGCATGACCTCCAGCGCGTGCGTGAATCCATCGCTGACGTACATGGCGCTGACGGCACGGGCCGCCGACCATGCCGTACGCGAACTGAAAGCGGGGAACCTGTGATGGACCGTCGCGAACTGTTGAAGATGATCGTCGCCGCCACCGGCGCGGCCATGGTGGGCCTGCCCGCACTGGCCGCAGTGCAGAGCGCGACGACAGGATCGAAGGCCGCGTTCTCTGCCGCTGACATCAGTATGCTGGACGAGATCGCTGAAACCATCCTGCCGCGAACCACAACGCCGGGCGCGAAGGATGCCGGCGCGGGCCCGTTCATGGCGCTGTTCGTCACCGATTGCTACACCCCCCGGCAGCAGGCGATATTCCGCGCCGGCCTGGTCGATATCGACAAGCGTGCCGGTGGCCGCTTCGTGTCGCTCCCCTCGCAGGCCCGCAGCGAACTGTTGCGCACCCTGGATGCGGAAGCCCGGGCGCACGTCGTCGAGGTCACCGAGACCGGTGCCGCGGAAGAGGGGGAGGCAGCGCCGCACTACTTCACGATGATCAAGCAGCTGGTCATCTTCGGCTTCTTCACCTCGAAGGTCGGTGCGACCGAAGTGCTGAAGTACGTTGCGGTGCCGGGTCGCTATGACGGCGATCTTGCCTATACGCCCGGCACGCCGGCGTGGGGGACCAGCTGATGGACCTCCACGCCTCGACCCTCCACCTAGATCCGGAAGCACGATGAACCGACCTCTCCTGACAGTGGCCTGCCTGCTGGGCACCGCACCCGTGTTCGCGCAGGACGGCGGCGACCCTGCGCGCGATCCGGCGAAGACCGAGGTGTGGACGCCCGTTCCCGCGGTCGTGGCGACGCCGCCGGGCCGCGCGCCCTCCGATGCGATCGTGCTGTTCGATGGCAAGGATCTGTCGCGCTGGGAGTCGGAGCAGGGCGGACCCGTGCCCTGGACCGTTGCCGATGGCGCGCTGACCGTGGTGCCCGGCAGCAAGGGCATCCGCACCAGGCAGCGCTTCTGCGATGTCCAGCTGCATGTCGAGTGGCGCACGCCCACCGCGACCGCCGGATTCGACGGCCAGCACCGCGGCAACAGTGGCATCTTCCTGCAGGAGGTGTACGAACTGCAGGTGCTCGACAGCTACAACAATCCCACCTATGCCAACGGCCAGGCCGGATCGATGTACAAGCAGGCCATTCCGTTGGTGAATGCCTCGCGTGCGCCCGGCGAGTGGCAGGCCTACGACATCATCTGGAAGGCCCCGCGCTTCTCGGCAGGCGGCGGGCTCACCTCGCCGGCCCGCATCACCGTGCTGCACAACGGTGTGCTGGTGCAGGACGACACGGTGCTGGCGGGCAAGACCGAGTACATCGGCGCGCCTTCCTACGCGCCGCATGCCTGTGCGCCGCTGTACCTGCAGGAGCACGACTCCAGGGTGAGCTACCGCAACATCTGGGTGCGCGAGCTGTAGCGCACCCTCATGCCTACTTCGCCAGGTAGCTGGCGATGTTGTCGATCTCCTGCTGCGACAGCTGCGGGAAGGGGGGCATCAAGCCGCCGCCCTGCTTGATCTTGTCCTTGATCTGCGCAGGCTGAAGCCGTTTGCTGACGTCGGTGAGCGCAGGGAACGTCGGTGGCACGCCGGCGCGCTCCGCACCGTGGCAGGCCACGCAGTGCGTTGCGTAGAGCTGCGCTCCGGCAGCAGGGTCTTCCTTGCACCACGCCGCAGCGGCCAGCAGGGTGCCGCACAGCGCGACAGTCACTTTCAGAATCGTTTTCAAGCTGGGCTCCTTCGCGGGCTAGCGCTGTGCACCGGCAGGCACGCGGGCAGTCAGGTGTTCACGCAGATAGTCCGCACCGGTGCGGATGACGGTGGCTGGATCGCGGGGTTGGTCATGCTCGAGGATGTACCACTGCACGCCGGCCGTGGCGGCGGCGGGCAGGATCGCTTTCCAGTCCAGGACGCCCTGGCCCACGGCGGCGAAGCCGCCTTCATCCTCAGCCTGGCCCTTCGGGGCATTGTCCTTGGCGTGCACCGCGAACAGGCGGCCTTTGAATCTGCCCAGCATCACCACCGGGTCATGGCCGGCCCGTGCGACCCAGGCCAGGTCCAGCTCGGTCTGCAGATCGGGGCCGGCCGCGGCGAACAGCAGTTCCAGTCCGGTCGTGCCATTGAAGTCGACCAGCTCGAAGTCGTGGTTGTGATAGGCCAGGCGCATGCCCTTGGCACGGGCCTGCTTCGAGAGCTGGCCCAGTTCCTTGCCCAGCGCCGTCCAGCCGGCAGCGTCGGTGGGGCGGTCTTTCTCGGCCAGATAGGGCACCACCAGCGTGGTGTTGCCGATGGCCCGGTTGAAGGCGACCACGCCATCCAGGTCACTGCGCAGATCGGCCAGCTGCGTGTGCGAGGAAATCGCCTTGATCGAATACTTGTCGAGCAGCTGCTTGAGTTCGGCAGCGCTGACATTCTGCGTACCGACTGTTTCCACGGCGCGCACGCCGGCGTCGTGGACGATCTTCAGCTGCTGGTCGAGCGAGCCGGCATTGCGCAACGTGTACATCTGCACCGCGATGGGCGTGTGCAGGTCGGTGGCATCGCGCGCGAAGGCGGGCAGGGCAACGAGCAGCAGCAGTGCAAGGCTTGCGGTCCTGCGGATACGGATGTTCATCAGGCAGTCCTCCGGGAATTCAATCGATGGCCGTCCAGGCACGTGACCTGGCGGATGCGATGACACGTGTGACGATCCGCGCCGAGCGCAGGCCGTCATCGAAGGTGGGCAGGCCCTCCGGCTGCTCGCCTGCAATGGCACGGTAGGTGTCGGCGACAAACGCTTCGAAGCAGTTGCCATAGCCCTGCGCGTGTCCGGCCGGCAAGATCGACAATCTGCGTTGTTCGGCGCTGCCGGCACCGGGCCCGCGCACGAAGCTATCCTCGCGCTGGTCGGGCCGGCCGATCCACAGCCGCTCGGCATCTTCCTGATTGAAGGCCACGCTGGCCCTGGCGCCGTCAATCTCGAACCACAGCCGGTTGTGGCGTCCGGCCGAAACCTGGCTGACCGTCAACGAGGCGAGCGTACCCGCACTCGTGCGCAACATCGCCGTGGCCACATCCTCGCTGGAAACAGCGTGCGTCGTGCCGCCGGCGGCCGGCGTGGTGAAGCTCTGCCCGGTGACCGCGCCGCGCTCGGCGATGACGGTGGCGAACGCGGCACTGACCTCGGCGAAGCGTTCGCCGCTGACCCATTCCACAAGGTCGCACCAGTGCGAGCCGATATCGGCGAACACGCGCGAGGTGCCGCCCAGCGAGGGGTCGACACGCCAGTTGTTGCTGGCCGGATCCAGCAGCCAGTCCTGCAGGTAGCTGCCGTGGATCAGGTGCAGTGGCCCCAGCTCGCCCTGCGCGATGCGTGCGCGTGCCTCGCGGACCACCGGGTGATAGCGGTAGACGAAGGGGACCGTAGCGACCAGACCGGTCCTGGCGGCCAACGCGGCCAATGCCTGGGCGTCGTCCAGGGTGGTGGCCAGTGGCTTCTCGCAGATCACGTGCTTGCCGGCTTCCAGCGCGGCCTGCGCCATGGCGCGGTGCAGATGGTTGGGCGTGCACACATGCACGACCTGCACCTGCGGATCGCTGACCACCTCCTCGATATCGCGGTAGGCATGCGCGACGTTCCACGCCTGCGCCACCTCCTGCGCGCGCTGCGGGGAAGAGGCCGCCACGCCGCGGACCTCGGCCCCGGCCAGCAGTGCCGCGCGGCGATGCACCGCACCGATCATGCCCGTGCCGACGATGGCGATTCCAAGCTTGGACATCCGATGGGTTCCTCAGGGTGCGGTGGGAGCGGGCGCGACAGCGGGGCGGTCGCGGAACAGCAGCAGGAAGGCGATCAGCACCACCAGTGCGACGCCGGCCGGGAACAGCCAGATCTGCTGCCAGTCCGGACCCGCCGCCGTGGTGAAGTGCTCCACCACCGCACCGGACAGGAACGTGCCGATCAGCATGCCTACGCCGTACGTCGCCAGGGTGATGAAGCCCTGCGCGCTGCTGCGCGCGTCGGGGCCGGCGTGTGCGTCGGTATAGATCTGGCCGGTGACGAAGAAGAAGTCGTAGCAGATGCCGTGCAGCACGATGCCGATCACCAGCAGGGAGAACGCACCGCCCGCATCGCCGAAGGCGAACATGACATAGCGCACCACCCACGCGGCCATGCCCACCGCCAGCATCGTCTTGACCCCTAGGCGGACGAACAGGAACGGCATGGCCAGCATCAGCAGCACTTCCGAGACCTGGCCCAGCGACTGCAGCCCAGCTGCGCCGCGCACGCCGAGGTCGTTGAGATACGGATTGGTGAAGTTGTAGTAGAACGCCAACGGAATGCAGATGGCGATGGAGGCGAGGAAGAACACCAGGTAGGAGCGCGACTTCAGCAGCCGCAGCGAGTCCAGGCCCAGGATCTGCCCCAGTCCCGCATCGCGCTGCCTGGCCAGCGGCGGTGTGTGCGGCAGGGTGAAGGCATACAGACCCAGGGCCAGCGACGCCATCGCCGCCATGCGGAAGGTCAGTTCGAGCCGATGCGCCTGCTCCCAGCCCAGCCAGCCGATCAGCACGCCGGCCACGATCCAGCCGACACTGCCGGCCACGCGCACCAGCGGGAACTGCTTCTCAGGCGACTGCATATGGCGCATCGCCACGCTGTTGGCCAGGGCCAGCGTCGGCATGAAAAGCAGCATGTAACCCATGACACAAGCGAAGAACGTGTTGAAGTCCGTCGCCGTGGATGCGAACCACATCAGCACCGCACCGGCCAGGTGCAGCACTCCGAGAATGCGCTGCGCCGCAAAGTAGCGATCGGCTATCAGGCCGACCAGGAACGGGGCGACGATGGCACCGATGGACTGGCTGAGGAAGGCGGTGGCCACCTGGCTGGCGCTGGCCTGCAGCGGGCCCTGCACCAGATACGTCCCCAGGGTCACGAACCACGCGCCCCAGATGAAGAACTGCAGGAACATCATCGCGCCCAAGCGCGACATGGCGTGCGTCATGGCTTGCCCTCCCGGGGCGGTAGTGGCTCAGAGTCCCAGCATGCGGCGCAGTGATTCCGGCGGCGTGCCGCTGCCGGCGAAGTCGTCGAAGGCATGTTCGGTCACGCGGATGATGTGGTCACGGACGAAGGCGGCTCCCTCGCGTGCGCCGTCCTCCGGGTGCTTCAGGCAGCACTCCCACTCCACGACCGCCCAGCCCGGGAAATCGTACTGCGCGAACCGGGAGAAGATCGCCTTGAAGTCGATCTGGCCGTCGCCGAGCGAGCGGAAGCGCCCCGGCCGGTCGATCCAGTCCTGGTAACCGCCATAGACGCCGCTGCGCGCGCTGGGCCGGAATTCCGCGTCCTTGACGTGGAAGATGCCGATGCGATCGTGATACCGGTCGATGAAGCCCAGGTAGTCGATCTGCTGCAGCAGCAGGTGGCTGGGGTCGTACAGCATCTTCGCGCGTGGGTGGTGGTCCACCACATCGAGGAAGCGCTCGAAGGTGGCACCGTCGTGCAGATCCTCACCCGGGTGGATCTCGAAGCACAGGTCCACGCCGCTGGCGTCGAACGCCTCCAGGATGGGGCGCCAGCGCCGGCCGAGTTCGGCGAAGGCTTCTTCCACCAGTCCCGGTGGGCGTTGCGGCCAGGGATAGAAGTAGGGCCAGGCCAGCGCGCCGGAGAACGTGGCATGCGCGGTCAATCCCAGGCGTTGGCTGGCGCGGGCGGCCAGCTTCAACTGTTCCACCGCCCAGGCTTGGCGCGCGGCGGGGTTGCCGCGCTTGTCCACCGGCGCGAAGCCGTCGAACAGGCTGTCGTAGGCGGGGTGGACGGCGACCAGCTGTCCCTGCAGATGGGTAGACAGCTCGGTGATCTGCAGGCCATGGTCGGCCAGCATGCCGCTGATGTCGTCGCAGTACGCCTGGCTGCGCGCGGCCTCGGCCAGATCGAACAGATGCGGCGCGTTCGTCGGCACTTGTACGCCACAATAGCCCAGGCCCGCAGCCCAGCCGGCCAGCGTGTCCAGCCGATCAAAAGGAGGTGTTTCGCTGATGAACTGCGCCAGGAACAGCGCCGGACCCTTGAGCGTCTTCAACGTGGTTCGCCCGCGATGCAATCGATTGCATTACCCTAGCAGGGTCTCCCGCAAACCCTGTTGTGCACTGCACAGCGGAAACAAGAACTGACGCCATGGCCACCATCTACGACATCGCCAAGCACGTCGGCGTCTCCGCCGGTACGGTGTCGCGGGCGCTGTCCCGGCCGGACAAGGTGCTGCCGGCGACGCGCACGCGCATCGAACAGGCCGCCGCCGCGCTGGGCTATGTGCCCAATACGGTCGCCCGCACGCTGAAGACGCAGCGCAGCGGCAAGATCCTGGTGACCGTGCCGGACATTGCCAACCCGTTCTTCGCACAGATCCTGCAGGGTGCCGAAGACGCGGCCCAGGCCGTCGGCTACGCGGTCCTGCTGGGCGACACCCAGCATCGACCCGACCGCGAGGAGCGCTATGCGCAGATGCTCCGTCGCAACGAGGCCGATGGCCTGATCGTACTGGGCCATCGCCTGCCGCCTACCGCGCGCGCGATCGTCGAGCAGCAGGGCGCCGCCGCGCCGGTGGTCAACGGCTGTGAATTCGACCCCGCGCTGGGCCTCCCCAGTGTCCACATCGACAACGCTGCCGCCGCGCGTGCGGTGATGGAGCACCTGTACGGACTGGGACATGAGCGGATCGCCGTGGTGGGCGGGCCCCCCGACAACCCCCTGCACCAGCAGCGGCTGGAAGGAGCACGGGCGGCGGGCAGGGCGCGCGGCCGACTGCGCCAGTTGAGTGTTGTGCCGGGTGACTTCTCCGTCGAATCCGGCCATGCGGCGGCGACGGCACTGCTGGCCGCCGCATCGGCGCCGACCGCGATCTTCTGCTTCAGTGACCAGATGGCACTGGGAACCCTGGCGGCCTGCCGGGAACTGGGCGTCCGCGTGCCCGAGGAGCTGTCCATCGTCGGTTTCGACGACCTGGCGTCGTCGCGTTACCTCACGCCGCCGTTGACGACCATCCGGCAGCCCATGCGGGAGATCGGCGACCGCGCAGTCAAACTGCTGCTCGCCATCATCGAAGGTGTCGATGTCCCGCTTCAGCAGACGCTGGACTTCAGTCTGATGCTGCGTGGCTCGACAGCGTCGCCCGGGCACAGGTGAAGGCAGCAGGCAGGAACCCCGGCAGGCCTGCGCCTGCCGGGGACGTTTCATTGCCTGTGATCGCAAGCGCTGGCCCCAACTCCATTCATTTCGGTGTCCGGAGCGTTCCACTACCATGGGCCACCCCGCCCGGACTCATGCCATGCAAGACGCCCTCGTTGCCCAGCCCCGGCCTCCCGTTGCAAGGATCGCGGCCTGGTCATTGATGCTGCTGGGGATGTGGCTGGTACTGAAGCTGGGCCTGGTGGTGACGCTGCTGTCGGGCCTGCTGGTGTTCCAGTTGACCCACCTGCTGGCGTCGACAGTGGAGGGGCGCCTGCCGCCCGGGCGCGCGCGTGCGATCGCGGTGATCGTGCTTTCGGCCGTCATCATCGGCGTGCTCGTGCTGGCCGGCATCGGCGTGGCGTCCTTCTTCCGCACCGAAACCGGCGGGCCGGATGCGCTGCTGGCGCGCCTGATGGACATCCTCAACACCTCGCGTCACCAGGTGCCGGCGCTGCTGCAGCCCTATATTCCCGAGGACATGCCGGCACTGCGTGCGGCATTGAACGAGTGGGCGGCAGAGCACCAACGGCAACTGGGCGTCGCCGGCACGTCGGCGGTGCAGATCGGCGTGCGCGTGCTGATCGGTATGGTGCTCGGGGCGATGATCGCGCTGTACGACGAGCTTCCGCTGCCGACGATGGGGCCGCTGGCGCAGGAACTGATCGGCCGTACTGGCCGCCTGGCGACCGCATTCCGCCAGGTGGTGTTCGCGCAGGTGAAGATCTCCCTGCTCAATACCGTGTTCACCGCGATTTTCCTGCTGGGGGTGCTGCCGCTGTTCGGCGTGCACCTGCCCCTGTCGAAGACGCTGGTACTGATCACGTTCATCGCCGGCCTGCTGCCCGTGGTGGGCAACATCATCTCCAATACCGTCATCACCATCGTTGCCCTGTCGGTATCGTTCTACGTGGCGGTGGTGGCGCTGCTGTACCTGGTGGTGATCCACAAACTCGAGTACTTCCTCAATGCCCGCATCGTCGGTGGCGAGATCCAGGCCCGTGCGTGGGAACTGCTGCTGTCGATGCTGGTGATGGAAGCCGCCTTCGGCCTGCCGGGGCTGGTCGCTGCGCCGGTGTTCTATGCCTATGTGAAACGGGAACTGGTGGACCAGCGCTGGATCTGACAGTTGCCGGTGCCAGCGGGCGCCACTGCAGCGCCACGGTGGACGCTTGTGGGTGCCGCCAGCCGGCAGCTACAGTGGTCCGCACTTCAGGGGAATGGTGAATGGCCCGCAAGGTGTCGCCGATCGGGTTGCGGACCTGGGTCTGGATCCTGGCCGGGCTGTTCGTGGTGTGCACGCTGCCCTTGATGGCCATCGCCCTGGTCCAGGGCACGCTGCGCTACACCGATGCGGAGGACAACCTCCGCAGTCTGCGCCGGTTGCGGCAGACCTTTGATCTGGCCAATCTGGCCTCGGCCGAGCGCGGGCCAGCCAACAGCCTGCTCGGCAGCGATTGCGCCGATGCTGACGAACGCGCGCGGCTGGCGGGATGGCTGGCACAGGCGCGAAGGCGGGTCGACATGGCGATGACGCAGATGGATGCCGTGATCCTGTCCGGGCCCTCCCTGCCTGACGAGCGCCGCACCCTGTTCGAGGCCCAGCATCAGCTCCGCCAGGCGCGCGCGGCGGTGGACCGGGTCGTAGCCAAGCCGGCAGACGCGCGGACGGTCGACGACGTGGAGCATGCGATCAACAGCATGTTCACGGTGACCGATCGCCTGCATCGCCTGGGTTCGGCGCAGATCAACGTGCTGGTGGCCACCGGCCGCGAAGCGGCGATTCCGGCGATCCAGGGCCAGATCCTGATGGACCTGCGCGAGCATGGCGGCCGACTGGCGTCGAATGTGATGGCCCCGGTGGCGGTTCCCGGGGCCTGGCACGTCCGGCAGGTACGCGCGGCGCAGCAGACCGAGGGCCGCCTGCTCGAGCTGTGGCGGCTGGCAGCCAGCCACGAGTCGGTGTTTCGCAGTGATCCCGAGCTGTCGTGGCACTGGGACATGGCACGCCGGCAGTTCTTCGCCGAGTCGCTGCCGATGATCGAACAGCTGATCGAGGACGGTCGCCGTGGACGGCCTCCGCCGTGGAACACCGCGGAGTTCACGGCGCGCTACGTTCCGACGCTGCAGTCGCTGGAGGCGCTGCGCGACGGCTACCTGAGCATGTCCATCGGTCGCTTCGAACAGGCACGGAATCGTGAGGCGACACGGCTGGCCGTGTTGTGGGCCACCGCGCTGGGCACGCTGGCGGTGCTGGGCGTGGCCCTGCGCATCGCCCACCGGCAGATCCTCAGGCCGCTGCTGCAGGCACAGGAACAGGTGGTGCAGATTGCGTCCGACGCGCCGGGCCCCGCGCAGCACGTCACTCATCCATTGGCAGAGATGCAGCGGCTGTTCGACGCGATTGAAGTGCTGCGCGAGACCTCACGTGAACGTTCCGCACTGACCAGCGAACTGCGCCAGCTGGCCGGCACCGATGCGCTGACCGGGTTGCTCAATCGGCGCGCGCTGGACGAACACGTGCAGCAGCGGCACGCCGCAGGCAACGGCATGGCGGTGGTGATCCTGCTCGACGTCGATCATTTCAAGGCAATCAACGACGGCCAAGGCCACGCCGCAGGCGACGAGGTACTGGTGCAGGTTGCGCAGCTGCTGCGCAGGTACCTGCGGCACACCGACAGCATCGCCCGCTACGGTGGCGAGGAGTTCCTTGTGCTGCTGGCGGATGGGGATCTCGGCGCGGGTGGCCGGTTGGCCGAATCGCTGCGCGTCGCACTGCAGCAGTCGGATATCGTGCTGGGCAATGGCAACGTGCTGCGTGTAACTGCCAGTTTCGGTGTGGCCGAGGGCAGTACCGATGCACTGGGCTGGCGTTCCCTGCTGCGTGCTGCCGATGCCGCCATGTATCGGGCCAAGGCGCAGGGACGCGATCGGGTAGGGATTGCCGGTGCACGCTGAGTGCCACGGCGCTGGCGACGCCGGTCATGGCGGTACATCAGGGGCAGCATGCCCCCTTGCGCCGCACTTCATCTGCATCGCACAGGGCGCGGCCTAGACTTGCAGCCTGACACTGCAGGAGCCCGCCATGTCCGTCGATCCCGCCTTGGCCAGCGCGCAGCCGGCGTCCGTGCTGGCGCGCACCGACGCCGATGCGCCACGCCCTCCGTCGCTGCGGCGCCGCGGTGATGGTCGTGTGGCTGTGCAGTGAGATCGGCCGTGGCGATGCTGGAGATTCCCACGCTGCATACCGCACGGTTGCGCCTGCGCCCGCAACGGCTGGAGGATTTCAACACCTATGCGAGCTTTCTTGCATCGCCCCGTGCGCGCGGCATGGGCGGTCCATTTGGTGAGGTCGCGGCCTGGGGACAGTTCTGTCACGACCTGGCCAGCTGGCCCTTGTTCGGCCACGGCGCGCTGATGATCGAACGGCGCGACAGCGGCGCCTGCATTGGACAGGTCGGCATCAATCACGGCCCGTTGTTTCCGGAAAAGGAACTGGGCTGGCTGTTGTACGACGGCCACGAAGGGCAGGGCTTCGCCAGCGAGGCCGCGGCCGCCCTGCGCGACTGGGCGTTCACATCGCTGCAGTTGCCGACGCTGGTGAGCTACATGGCGCCGGACAACCTCGCGTCGCAGGCCGTGGCCCGGCGGCTGGGCGGGGTGCTGGATGCGGACGCGCTGCGCAACGATCCGGACGATCTGGTGTTCCGCTACGCGCGTTGAGTTCGGACAGTAAACCCCTCGGCAGTTTGCGGAACACGGCAACGGCGTCTCATCCCGCCTTCTATGGACTCAGCGAAGCGAGGCTTCACCGGTCCAGGCACCGGGAACCGCCAGTTCGGGCGCGAGCGCATGTTCGACTGCGCGCCGCAGCAGTGCAGGGGCGATGTAATGCCGGTGCACGCCATCGATCAACGCCATGTAGACACGCCCGAAGATGTTGCGGGTCTGCACACGCGTGCCAAGGCTGATATCGATGCGGCCGTCGGTATGCCGCTGCACGCGGACACTGCTGCGGAAGCGCAGGTGGCGATCGTCGGCCCCCAGCAGTACTTCGGCATAGCGGCCATGTGCATCGACCTGTGAATCCAACACGGGATAGCGGCCCGCAAAGAGCTGCGTGTGATCGCTGCATGCCAGCGACGAGACCGGGCAGCCCAGCCGCGCGGTGCGCAGCCCCAAAGGAGCCACCAGCCAGTTGCGCACCGCCATCAGCTGGCTGACGCCGCCCGGTGGGTTGCACAGGAAGCCTTCCAGCACGTTTGCCAGCAACTGCGAAACAGGTGGCTGCTGCAACTGAGCACCGTCCAGCCGGAGCACCGTCAGATCATGGTAGTTGCTGGACTGCAGTGCTTTGCCCAGCAGTCCGTCATCGCTGGGCGCGCGGGACTCGATGGTAAATGGAAGGGGGGCACGTTCGACGAAGCCACGCAGTGGACGCAGATTGATCCGTCGCAGCGGGCCGAGCAACGCCCGGGTACGGGCGCACAGGGACGCGCACAGGCTGGGAGGTGCGGCCTGCAGCGAGAGACGCAGCAGCGGGGTGGCCGCCAACGTGGCCATGGTGGGCCAGTGCACCTCGGGAAGCACCTCAGTCAAGCTGGGAATATCAGCACCGTTGCGTTGCACCTGCGCTCTTGTTTCAGCGCTCATCGCACCGGCCAGTTCGTTGCTGTGGCAAGACAGTGCGAACAGGGCAGGGTGGCCAGGATGGTTCGATACAAACTGGTGCCAGGTACCTCCGCCAAATCGAACGGTGAAAAGGCAGTCCGGTGGGATCTGGACGCGACGCAGCGAGCGCGGGAGCGCGACGGGATCGATTGCGAGCTGTGCATCGGAGGCCATCGCGAAACGCAGCTCAGCGCCTGCGCTGCCGGCGATGGCGGTGAACATGCGTGGGCCGGCGTGGCGATGGAACGGATGTCCGCCTTCGCCGACCATGAAACTGTACAGCGAGGACGCATCGCCGTACTGCAGATGCATGCCACCGAGCCGTGCAGAGGGCTCATCGAGTGCATCGATGAAGGCGGGGTGGTGGCGCTGACGCTGGCTGGCATCAGCCACCAGCGCGTCTCCGGCACCGATGCCGAGCTGTGCGATCAGTGTGACTTCAACGGGGCCGCCGCCCTCCTGAGCCGCAAGCTGTACACCTGGAAACGAGCGGCTGTCGTGGGTCGGTCCAGGCATCGGGCGGCTCCTCAGGGGGCGGGTGACTTGCGGCGTGCGCGCGCTTCGCGCTTGAGTGGGCCGCCCACCGGGCAGACTTCGGCAGCCCACGAGAACAAGGTGTTGGCAAGCCGGTCGGGCACCTGTCGGAAGTACACGTACTGGCCACGCTTCTCGCGTTCGATCAGACCTGCCTCTTCAAGGATGCGCAGATGGTTGGACAGTGCCGGCTTGCTGAAATCGAAGCGCTCGGACAGTTCGCCCGCACTGAGTTCACCGGCGCTGAGATAGGCCAGGACCTGCCGCCGGGCGGTTGAGGCGAGTGCTTCGAAGATGCGATCCATGAGAATGTGATTAACTAATTAGTTAATTAATAATCAAATCGTCACTGGGGTGTCAAGTGCGGAGGCGGGTTCGAAGCTCGCGTGCAACAGCGCCGACGTTCAGCCTTTCACTTCGGGATGTGGTATATCGTTTATCGATAAATCCACCCCGGGGCGGCAGGGCCACCCCAATACCGGAGGCCGCTTGACCGCTCGTCCCGCCCGCGCCAGACCCGCGCGAGGCTTGTTCACCCTGGCCCAGACCGCCGTGCAGGCCGTGCGGGCCATGTGCTGGCTGGGAATCCTGGCCGCACTGCTGGCCGTGCCGCTGGTCGCCTACGACCGCCGCTGGCTGCTGGATACCGTGCATGATGCACGTACTGCCGCCGCCCACGGAGGCGATCTGTTCCTGCACTTCTGCATCGGCCTGGGCACCATCGTTGCCCTGCTGGTGCTGTGCCTGGTGTTCCTCCGACACCTCGCGCGGATGCTGAGGTCCGCTGCCCGCGAACGCCCCTTCACCCATGCCAATGCCCGGCGTCTGCAGCGCATGGCCTGGTTGATGCTGGCGATGGAACTGCTGTCGATCGTGATCGGCCTCTACGCTGCCTGGATGGGGCCTGATTTCGCCTGGATGGAGGTGGGCGGAGGCATGTCCATCACGGGTCTGGTCGCGGTACTGATGCTGTTCGTGCTGGCGCGCGTGTTCGCGGTCGGCGCGGCGATGCGCGATGACCTGGATGGGCTGATCTGATGGGCCTGACCTGATGGCCGTCGTGATCACGTTGGACCGCATGCTGCAGGCGCGTGGCATGACCCTGTCCGAGCTGGCGGGGCGCATCGACATCACGCTGGCCAATCTGTCCATCCTGAAAACCGGCAAGGCCCGCGCCATCCGCTTTTCCACGCTGGATGCCATCTGCCGGGAGTTGCAATGCACACCCGGCGACCTGCTCGGCTACGACCCGACGCAGGCGCACGATGGCGACTGAAGCTTTTGTTTTTCCCCCTGACCTACTGACGAAACGGACCCGAAATGGAATGGTTGGCTGACCCCTCGATATGGATGGGACTTGCAACCCTGGTAGTGCTCGAGATCGTGCTCGGCATCGACAACCTGGTGTTCATCGCGATCCTTGCCGACAAACTGCCGCCGCACCAGCGCGACCGTGCGCGGGTGATCGGCCTGACGCTGGCGCTGCTGATGCGGCTGGTGCTGCTGGCCGCGCTGGCGTGGATCATGAAGCTGACCGAGCCGCTGGTCACGCTGTTCGGTCACAGCTTCTCCGGACGCGACCTGATCCTGCTGGGCGGTGGCCTGTTCCTGCTGTTCAAGGGCACCATGGAGCTGCATGAGCGGCTGGAGGGCCGCAGTCACCAGGAAGACGGCAAGAAGGTCTACGCCAGTTTTGCCATGGTGGTGGCACAGATCGTAGTGCTGGACGCCGTGTTCTCGCTGGACTCGGTGATCACTGCCGTGGGCATGGTCGACAACCTGGGCGTGATGTATGCCGCGGTGACCATCGCGATGGCACTGATGCTGGTGGCCAGCAAGCCGCTGACCCGCTTCGTCAACAAGCATCCCACGGTGGTGGTCCTGTGCCTGGGCTTCCTGTTGATGATCGGCTTCAGCCTGGTCGCCGAGGGGCTGGGTTACAAGATTCCAAAGGGCTACCTGTACGCGGCGATCGCGTTCTCGATCCTGGTGGAAGCCTTCAACCAGTGGGTGCGCTTCAACCGCGAGCGCAACGAGCGTCGCCAGCCGTTCCGTCAGCGCACTGCCGATGCCGTGCTGCGCCTGCTGGGCGCCCGTCCGGCCAATGGCCACGACGATGCCAGCGAAGAAGACCACGGTGATCCGGAGGAACGCCTGCAGCCGGCCGAGCACGAGATGATCCGCAGCGTGCTGGGCCTGGCTGACCGGCCTGTGTCCAGTGTGATGACCGTGCGCGCCGACGTGCAGTGGATCGATCTGGCGCGCGGCCAGGACGACGTGGTGGCGCGCCTGGTGGCGTCGCCGCACACGCGCCTGCTCGTGGGCGAGGGTGATCTGGACAGCCTGCGTGGTGTGGTGCAGAGCCGCGACCTGCTGGCCGACCTGCTGCAGGGCAGGCCGCTGCAGCTGGAAGCCAACCTGCGCCAGCCGCAGTACGTGCTGTCCAGCGCCAGCGCGTTGCAGGCGCTTGAACTGATCCGCCTGCACCCGGTACCGCTGGCGGTAGCGGTGGACGAGTACGGCAGTGTGGAAGGCCTGGTGACCGCCAATGACCTGCTGGCGGCGATCGCGGGCGATCTGGTCGATACCCAGGACGAGCGTTACGGCGTAGTGGCGCTGGACGAGGGCCAATGGGAGGCCGACGGCGCGTTGACGCTGGATGACCTGCAACGGCTGGCCGGCGTGTCGCTGCCCCGCAGTGCCGACTACATGACCATCTCCGGCCTGGTGCTGGACCAGCTTGGCCGCCTGCCGGATGTGGGCGATGCGGTCGAAGTAGCGGATGCCCGCATCACCGTACTGGCCATGGAGAAGCGGCGCATTGTCCGCCTGCGGGTGGAGCGCCTCGGGCTTCCGTAGCGTCCAGCGTGCTCGACTGCGAACTGAGCAGCCGGGCATGGCCCGGCTCTACACAACGCTGTCCGCAGCCGTCACCATGGCGGGCTCTTGTCTTCGTCCAGGAACGTCGCAGTGCTGAGTACGATTGGTTTGCTGATGGGCGTGTATGTGGCCCTTCGCCTGTTCTGGCCGCTGCGCCTGCCCGTGTGGTTGAAGGTACTGCTGTCCCTGCTGCTGGTCGCCATCGCCGTCCAGCTGCGGATCGTGGCCACGTTCTGGGGCACGATGGCCTCGCCGGAAATCCCCAAGCTGGCCATCGCCGTGCTCGCCACCGGCTCCACTGCGGTACTGCTGCTGTCACTGGTGATGCTGGTAATGGACGTGGGCCTGCTTGGCGCGTGGGTTCTGCGCAGGCCCCGTGTGACCGCAGCGCTGCGCGCGCCGTGGCTGCGCCCGGGCGCAGGCCTGCTGGCTCTGCTGGTCAGTGCCTGGGGCGTGAGCCAGGGCATGGCGGTGCCCAAGACCCGACAGATCGAGGTGGCCATTGCCGGCCTGCCTGCCGCGTTCGAGGGTTACCGCGTACTGCAGCTTACCGACATCCACGCCAGCCGCCTGCTGACCGGCGACTGGGTGCGTCAGGTCGTGGCCGAAAGCAATGCCCTGACGCCCGACCTGGTCGTCATCACCGGCGACCTGATCGATGGCACCGTGCAGGCACGGCGCAATGACTTCCGGCCCCTGGGTGAACTGAGGGCGCCGGACGGGGTGATCGCCATCACCGGCAATCACGAGTACTACGCCCAGTACAGCGAATGGATGCAGGCGTTCCGTGCGCTGCACATGCAGGTGCTGGAGAACAGCCACGTGCAGGTGCGGCGGGGGGATGCAGCGATGACGATCGCCGGTGTTACCGATCCGGTGGCCGCGCGCTATGGCCTGCCGCTGCCCGATCTGGAGGCGGCGCTGGCGGGTGCGGATCCGGCCGCCCCGGTGATTCTGCTCGACCACCGCCCACGCAATGCGAAGGACGCGGCCGCACGCGGGGTCAAGCTGCAGCTGTCCGGCCATACCCATGGCGGCCAGATCCTCGGCATGGACCAGCTGGTGAAGCGTGCCAACGGCGGTTTCGTCTCCGGACGGTACCGCGTCGATGACATGACGCTGTATGTGAGCAACGGTGCGGGACTGTGGGCCGGCTTCCCGGCACGCATCGGCGTGCCCTCGGAGATCACCCTGATCACCCTGCGCCGCGCACCCTGAGCCGTCTGCGGTCCGCGCCCGTCGTGCAGCGGATCCACCGTGCCGTCACCCGCGTGGTGGCACCCTGCGTGCAGACCGCAGACAGGGAAACGACGGTGCCGAAGGCGAACAGGCGATGAGTGCGACACAGCAGCGCTCGATGTGGGTCGCCGGCCTGTCCACCGTGGTGGAGTGGTACGACTTTACCCTGTACCTCTATTTCGCCACGGTGCTGTCGCGGGTGTTTTTCGGCGGCGGCGAACAGGCGATGCTGGTCACCCTTGCGGGATTTGCCGTGTCCTACCTGATGCGCCCACTCGGCGCGCTGTGCTTCGGTCACCTCGGCGACCGCTTGGGGCGGCGCTGGATGCTGCTGGCCTCGATGGCGCTGATGGCTTCAGCCATGCTGGCCACCGCGCTGCTGCCTACCGCCGCGACGGCGGGCACGACGGCGGGTGTGCTGCTGCTGGTGCTGCGGTGCGTGATGGCATTTTCGGTGGGCGGTGAATACACGGGCGTAGTCGCCTATCTGCTGGAAAGCGCTCCGGCACGCCGGCGTGGACTGGTGACCTCGTTGGCCTCGGCGGCCAGCGAAGTGGGCGCGCTGCTGGCGGTGGCGATCTCCGCACTGACGGTCGCGCTGCTGCCGCAGGTACAACTGGACAGCTGGGGATGGCGCATTCCGTTCTTCGTCGGTGCTGCACTGGCGCTGGTCATCCTGATCGCGCGTTCGGGCATGCATGAATCGCCGGAGTTCGAGCGGCAGCGTCGCGAGGGCAGCATTCCTGCCACGCCGCTGCGCCACGTGCTGCGCCACCATCCGCAGGCGGTAGCGCGTACCTTCGCCATTTCCGCGCTGGGCTCGATCACCTACTACGTCGGCATCACCTATGTGCCCGCGTTCCTGCACGCACAGGGGCACGACGAGGGCGATGCCCTGTGGCTGTCGACGATCGCGGCGGTGGCCGTGATCGCCATCACTCCCTTGTGCGGTGCGTTGTCCGATCGCTTCGGCCGGCGCCCGCTGCTGTTGGGCCTGACGGTACTGGCGGCGTTGCTGCCGCTGTCGTTGTTCGGCTGGATGGCGCATACCACGCCGTTGGGTATCGCCGTGGCTGCGGTGCTGCTGGCCTGCGTGGCCGGTGGCGTGAGCGCGGTCGCGGCACCGGCCACGGCCGAGCAGTTTCCGGGCGAGGGCCGGGTAAGCGGGCTGGCACTGGGCGTGACCATGGCCACGGCGGTCTTCGGCGGTGCGACACCGTGGCTGGCGCAGTGGTGGGTGGAGCGCAGCGGCTGGGCGGCGGCACCGGGCGCGATGATCGCGCTGGTCGCATTGCTGGTGTTGCCGGTGCTGTGGACGCTGCCGGAAACGGCATCGACGCGGAAGACCCGCCCTGGCAAGCAGGGCGGATCCTAGCCGGTCACACCTTCAGCGTCTGCTCGATGTCGGCCAGCACGGCGGCGGCATCCACGCCAATGGCAATCGACTGCACCACGTGGCCGTCCCATACGCTGGGGCCGAATGCCAGGCCTTCAGGCTTGGGAATGGTCATGCCACGGGCGACGCCGTCGGTGGCCACGCGCACGCTTGCGCGCTCGAAGCGGAACAGCTCCGGGCGGGTGAGCGCGATGCAGGCGCAGCAATCGTGCACGACCATGCCCTTGTGGCCGGCCTGCAGGTAGAAGTCCACGTAATCCTGCGACAGCGCACGCACCAGTTCAGCATCGGCACCCCCGACCGCAGCCAGTTTGTCCAGGCCGTCACGGTCCATCTCGACGCGGGTGGTCACGTCCAGGCCGATCGCGGTGACCGGCCACTGTGCGGTGAACACCACGTCGGCGGCTTCCGCATCGCCCCAGATATTGGCCTCGGCGGCCGGGGTGATGTTGCCGTTGACGTGGAAGGCGCCCCCCATGATGACCACGCCACGCACCAGGCCGGCGATCTCCGGTGCCTGCTGCAGGGCCAGGGCCAGGTTGGTCATGCGGCCGACCGCGACCAGCGTGACCTCGCCTGGATGGGCCCGCACCAGATCGATGATCAACTGGTGCGCAGGACGAGCGTCGGCGGTCACGTCCAGCTGTGCAGGTACCGGGTGATTGCCCAGGCCATTGTGGCCGTGGATGTGCACCGGCCAGGCTTCCGGAGTGGCATCGGGCTGCAGGGGACCCGCGGCGCCACGCGCGACCGGCGCAGTCAGCGCCCAGGCCTGCTTCAGGTACAGCGCGTTGTGGGTGGTGGACTCCACCGAGGCGTTGCCGAAGGTGGTGGTAACGCCGATCAGGTCGATCTGCGGATGCTTGTGCAGGTACAGCAGGGCCAGGGCGTCGTCGACGCCCGGGTCGGTATCGAAAATGACTTTCAGCATGTTGTTGTTCTTCTTCTTCCGTGTGGTGCGGGGGGCCCGGCGGCCAGGAGGCAGGCCGGCGCGCGCTACATTGTCCCATCTTCATGACAGGCAGGGCCATTGGCGGGGCGGCGGGCCATAATGGCGTCGATATCCATGCCGGGAGACGCCTGGTGCTGATCGTGACCCTTCTGCTGGTCCTGCTGGTGCTGGGCCTGAATCTGCTGGCGAGCTGGGTGATTCTGCGTCGGCAGGAATTGTCGTCGGGCAACCGGGCCGCGCAGGTGCTGGTGATCTGGCTGCTGCCGCTGATCGGCGCCGTCGTCTGCCTGCTGGTGGCAGCCGCCGAGGGCCCGCTCGGACTGCAGGCACGCAGCCAGGACGGCGCGATCTGGGCCAGCGATGGCGCCCACGAGGGCAATGCCCCCTCTGCGGACTGTGGCAGCGACGGCGGCAGCTGCGGCGATTGACGCCACAGGAACAGGGTCAGCCACCGCCCGCAATGCGGGCCACGCCCGGCGGGGCGACAGCTCGCTCAGGCACCGCCTTCGGTCGGCAGCGGCGCCGGTACGTTCAGCAGGCCCCCGGCCGCCACGTAGGCGGCCAGTGCCTGGCCCTGGCTGAGCAGGTGCCGTTCCATCGTGCGCTCTGCCGCGTCGGCATCACGGCGACGGAAGCACTCCATCAGCTCGCGGTGCTCGGCCAGCGACTGCGCAGTGCGTCCGGGCGTCAGCAGCTGCCGGCCGCGATGCATCTTCAGGATGCGGTGCAGGTCGTGGGTGATGCGGATCAGCCACGGATTGCCGGCATAGTGCTGCACGGTTTCGTGGATGAGGTAGTTGTTGCGGTAATACTCGGCGATGTTGCCGTCAGCCGCCGCCGCTTCCATCGCGGCATGCAGGGATTCCAGCTGGGCCACGCCCGCATCATCGATATGCCTGACCGCCTCATGCGCGCAGCGGCCCTCCAGCATGGCCATCACCGGGAACAGCTGGTTGAGGTCCTCCAGCGTCAGCCGGGTTACCCGGCTGCCGCGCCCGGCGTCGATCTGCACCAGGCCTTCGGCTGCCAGCAGCTTCAGCGCCTCGCGCAGTGGGGTGCGGCTGATGCCCAGTTCACTGCACAGCGCAGGCTCGTCGATCCATTCGCCGGGGGGCAGGCGATAGTCATAGATGCGCTCACGCACATGTTCGGCGACCTCCTCGTACAGAGGGGCGCGCTTCTTCGGGGACCGTGGAGCAGGGGCGATGGCCATTGGCAGAGTGTACCCGCTGGCGGTAGTGCCGGCCGTCAGCCGGCACGACCGGTCATCGCCTACATCCAGCCCGGCACCACGAACACCAGCCAGGCCAGCAGCGGCCCCAATGCCACCACCAGGCCGCTGTAGACCAGGAAGCGGCGGAACAGCGTCTCGCGTTCTTCCTTCGCCGCCGATGCCACGACCAGTGCACCGTTGGTGGAGAAGGGGCTGACATCGACGATGGTGGACGACACTGCCAGTGCGCAGATCACGCCGGCTGCACCCAGGTGCCCCTGCATCAGGAACGGCACCGCCAGTGGAATCGTTGCGCCGAGCACCGCCGCGGACGATGCGAATGCGGAGACGATACCGCCGACGTAGCACACCAGCAGAGCGCCCAGCAGCGGAATGCCGATGTTGGAGACCCCGTTGCCGATGAAGTCGACCGCGCCCGCATGCTCCAGCACGCCGATATAGGTCACCACGCCACAGATCAACAGAACGGTCGACCAGCTGATGCCATCCACCGCACCCTTCTGGCTCTGCGGCGAGAGCAGTGCCAGCGCCACTGCGACGGTGATCGACACCAGGCCGACGTTGAGGTTGTAGATCAGTGCCGCCACGCCCAGGCCGAGCAGGCCGACCAGGGTGAACAACCGCTCCCGGGTCAGACCCACTGCATCCAGCGCCGCCGGATCGTTGCTCAGGGTGCCGCCGCCGGCCGCCACCAGCGCGCCATGGCCTTCGATGGCGAACTGCCGCGACGACGCCTGCGGACCACCGGCCATTGCCAGTTCCGCACCGCCCGCGGTAATCGAGCCACGTCGCATCAGCGCGATGCCGCCGAAGGCGAGGAAGCAGATGATCGCCATCATGAAGTTGAAGCCGAGGCTGGTCAGGAACACTGCCATCTCGGTGACCTCCAGCCCGGCCTTCTGCACCACGCCATTGGTGATGCTGCCGTACACGCTGATCGGCGAGAAGCCGCCGGCCTGCGCACCGTGGATGACCAGCAGGCCCATCATCAACGGGTTGATGTTGTACTGCTTGGCGAAGCGCAGCGCGACCGGACCGATGATCGCCACCGCTGCCGGGCCGAGGGCGCCGAAGGCGGTCAGCACCGCGGTGACCACGAACATCACCCACGGAATGGCCACGATGTGGCCGCGCACCGCGCGTACCGCCCAGTGCACCAGCAGGTCGATGGTGCCGTTCTTCTGCGCGATGGCGAACAGGTAGGTGATGCCGACCAGGGTCAGGAACAGATCGCCGGGAAAGCCGGCGAGGACTTCCTTGCCACCCATGCCGACCCAGACACCACCGATGATGAAGGCCAGTGCGAAGGCCACTGCGCCCATGTTGATCGGCAGTGCGGTGGCGACGATGAACATGATCACCAGACCGATGATCGTTGCGATTTGTGGACTCATGCGCCCTCCCAGACACGTGGCTCACGTACAGCGCGGATGGAGACCCGCCATCCCCGGGGTAAGGCGACGTACTGCAGTGTTGCGTGATACGTACTGCTCGAACCCGTTACTGCAGGCGCTGCAGCGCACTGCGGACCCATGCCGCAGCGCCATGCAGGCTCTGGAACTCTTCCACCGCGCGGAACTCGCAGCAGGGATAGGACGGCGCGACCATGCGTGCGAGCGCATTGCCCGGGCCCAGCTGCAGGAACACCCGCGCACCGCGTTCGAAGGCCTGCCGCATCACCTGTGCCCACTCGATGGTCTGTGCCAGCTGTGCCGACAGGCTGTGCACCGCCGTTGCGGCATCGCGCACGGGCCGTGCATCGATGCCCGCCAGCAGCAGCAGGCGGGGTGCCCGCATGCCCGAGCGCTCCAGCGCGGCGGCGAAGGGCGCCACCGCAGCCGCCAGCAGGGGCGTGTGGGCAGCGACGTGGACCGGCAACGGACGCACCTGCGCACCGAGCGCGTGCGCCGCATCGGCCAGCGGCTGCAGGGTGTGCCGGATGCCTCCCACAATGAAGTGATCCTCGCCGTTGACGATGGCGATGTGGGTACCCTGCGCATCGCACAGCGCTTGCAACGTCGTACGATCCAGGCCCAGCACCGCCAGCATGCCGGCGCCTGCCGCGCTGGCACCGTCCATCAGATGCGCGCGCTGTGCCGACAGGGCCAGGCAGCTGCCAGCGTCGAAGGTGCCGGCAATGGCATGCGCCGCCAGTTCGCCGATGCTGTAGCCGGCCACCACGGTCGGCACCGGCAATGCATCGCGCAGGGCGTGCCACTGCGCCAGACTGGCCGCGCACAGCAGCGGTTGTGCCTGCGCATTGTCGAACCGGTCCTCGGCCGCAGCAGCGGTGAACACGTCGCGCTGCAGCACCTCGCTGGCGGCGAGCAGCACGCCATGCGCGGCGTCGTTGTCGCGCACGTGATCGAACATCGCAGCATGCTGCGTACCTTGTCCCGGACAGAGCAGGGCCAGCATCACGCCTGCTCCTGCAACAGCAGGAAGACGCTGCAGGCCAGCAGATCGGCGCTGCCACCCGGGCTGAGCCGGCGTGCGACGAAGGCATCGCCGATGTCCTGCAGGCGGGGTCGCCAGCCGGCGGCAAAGGCACCGCCGGCGTCGAGGAATCCGCGTGCCTGCTGCTGGGCCCAGCGCAGTCCGGCAACACCGCCCCGATGCAGCAGGTTCAGATCCTCGACCTCTGCGACCAGATGCATCAGGGTATGGGCCAGTGCAGCTTCGCGTGGCAGCCCTGCGCCCAGCGCATGGCGCAGTGCCGGCAGGGCCAGCCCACGCAGCAGGGGATATCCAGCGGCCGCCTGCTCGCGTACGCCGGGCACGCCGTGACGGGCGCGCGCGCGCTGCCCCGGACTGTTCACATCCAGGGGCGAGGTGGCGAAGGCGTCCGCCCATTGGCAGACCGCCTGGCATACCTGTTCACCTGTCGCGGCTCGGCCCAGACGCGTGCGGCACGAGGCTGACGCTGCCACCAGCAAGCCCAGGCTGAAGATCGCGCCGCGGTGGGTGTTGACGCCGCCGGTGGCGCGCAGCATCGCCGCTTCGGCGGCCAGGCCGTGGTCGCGCAGCCGATGGAACGGCGCTTCGGCGGCGCCATCGCGGGCAACCGCAGTGAAATAGTGGCGCAGGGCAAACAGGCTGCGCAGGAACGTACCGGCATCCATGTCGTCATGGCTGCCGCTGTCGAACGGCGTGACCAGGCCGGGCTTGGGCGCACAGGCCAGCTCGGCATGCAGCGCGGCGATCGCCATGCGGCCTAGGCGTGCACTGTCGGGCGCGGTGCTGCGGCCGGCAAGGCGCGGCGCGACGGCGTTCATGCGGCCACCCCGCTGCCCTCGAATAGACGGTGGCGTGCTTCCAGGGCTGCGCCGTCAAGGCGTTTGACCAGCAGTTGACGGCTGCTGCCGGCGTACTCGCGCCAGTTCACCGCAGCGCCACGGGCCAGGCACAGCTCGCCGTCGACCCGCTGCGGATGCTGCGCTTCCCACGCCCGCAGCCGAGTCACCAGCGCATCGGCCCGTGCCGCATCCGGGACCTCCCAGAGCAGGTCGATATCGGAACGGTCATGCACATAGGGCAGGCCAGTAACGTGCTGCCAGGCGAATGCGCCGAACACACGGGCCGGCGCGAGCGTGGCGAGAGCGTGCAACGGTGCCTGCCAGGCGGGGCATACGCCTGCCGCGAGGATGTCGCTCAGTGCCGGCGGCGCCTGCCGACGCTGTACATCCTGCAGCGGCACCCGCAGTGCAAGCCGCTGTTTGCCTTCGCCCGGTGGCAACGGCACACCCAGCCGCAGGCGGGAATCGGGGTCGTCTGCCGCGCGTCGCGCGACCATTGCCGGCAATCCCTGCGCGAACCATGCGGCGAGCCGCGGTTCCTGCGCAGCCACATCAGCCCGCCAGTCGGCGTGGGCCGACAACCAGACCAGCGTGTGGCGGGTCAGACGCTCAGGCATCGCCGTTGGCCACCGCGCCCGCGACGGCAGCCGCCTGCAGGCGGCCCCCCCGTTCGGCACCCAGTGCGGCACGGTGGTCGCCGTCGGCCGGCGCGCGCAGGGCATCCAGCAAGGCCTGCGCCAGCTCGCCCGACCACAGCGACCGTACCGCACCCATCGCCACGTAGTTTTCCACCCCGGGTGCGAACACCGGCGAAGTCAGGCTCAGCGCCTGCAGCTTTTCCAGCGGTTGCTTGGTTACGCGAGCCATCGCCCGCAGGTCCATCACCCGAACCTGGGCATCCGGCAGCGCATGGATCGTGTCCGCCATCAGGCCGAACGAGAGGAAGCCACCGCTGACCGACTCGCCATGGACCAGGGTCACCAGCCGTGCGCCGCGTCGCCGCGCGACGTCCAGGCATTGCGCGAGGTGGGCGAAGTAACCGTTGATGCCGAGCAGTTCGTCGCGGCGCGAAAGGCGTTGGCCTGCGGTATCCACCAGCATCACGATCGGTCGCTGCGGATGTGCGGCGGTGCTGGCCAGTACCGTTGTCGCCAGCACCAGCGCATGATCGACACCGACTTCCAGCTTGTCAGTGGTGCCGATGACCGTGACCTCGCCATCTTCGGTACTGGCGCTTCCCGTCAGCACGGAATCGTGCACGGTCACGTCGTGGCCGCGCGGGAACAGCGCGTCAAGCAGGGGCTGCAGCGGCGCGGTCATGGCAGTTTCCTGTGGGCGGTGGCGGCGAGGAACGCGTCGGTGTCCAGCAGCGGCAGGCGCTCGGGATCATCGATTCCCTGGCGTGCCCAGATCTCCAGACCATCGCGGCAGTCCCCCCAGGCCTCTGCCCGGGCCTGCAGGGCGGCATGTCGCTGCTGCAGCGCGGCCAGCGCGGCATCGGCGTCTGCGCTGGCGGCGTCTGGCTGCAGCGCCTCGAATGCGGCCTGGGCGAATGCATCGATGGCATCGGGAACCAGAACCTGCGCCTGGTCGATGAGGTAGCGGTGCTTGCCGCCTGTCACCCGCCATACGAGGGCACGGTCACGCGAGTCGAACTCCTCTACGCCGCGCACGGTCTCGATCACTTCCGGCCCGGACAGCGACAGTCGCCCTTCCTCGGACATGATCACCGTGGTGCAGCAGCGGGCGACGATGCCCATGCCGCCGAAGGCGCCGTTGCCGCTGCCGATGAGGGCCACCACCGGCACGCCGGTGGCGCGCGCGTCCAGGGTCGCGCGCATGATCTCGGAAATGGCGATCAGGCCCGCATTGGCTTCATGCAGGCGCACGCCGCCGGTGTCGAGCAGCAGCAGCACACCGTCGGGCCTGTGTTGCGCGGCCCGGCGCAGCAGGCCGGTCAGCTTGGCGCCATGCACTTCGCCGACACCGCCCCCCATGAATTCGCCCTGCTGTGCAGCAATCAGCACACGCCTGCCACGCAGCGAGGCTGCACCGACCACGATGCCATCGTCGAACGCGGCGGGTTGGTCCAGCTGTGCCAAGTGCGGGCTCATGGCGCGCCGGGCCGGCCCGAGATACTCGGTGAACGATCCGGCATCGACCAGCCCGGCGATACGGGCACGGGCATCGGCCTCGTGGTAGCTGCGTCGTGGCATCGGATTCATCGCGGTTCTCCGGCGAGCAGTGTCTCCACCGCCTGGTCCAGGCGCAGGCTGACCACCGCCGGGGTGGCACCGGCATCGTTGATCGATACGCGCACGTCGCGCAGCGGATGCCGCCGGGCGAAATCACCGATGACCGCCTGCCAGATGGTGCCGAAGCCCTGCGCGGCGGTGACGACATGTACGGTCATTGCGCCGTCCTGCGCGGCAGGTTCCAGCAGGACTTCCAGATTGCCGGACGCCAGCACGCCCACCAGCACTGCGTCGTGCGGGAACCGCACCGGGGTTCTTCCGTCGAATCGATAGTCGAGGGTTTCCATCGCGTGCCCCTTACCAGTTGCGGAAGCGCTTGGGCGGGTCGTAGAGACCGCCGGACCAGCGCACCAGGTCTTTCACCGAGCGCGCGGCCAGCAGGTCACGACTGGCGTCGCGCACCGAAATGCCGAGATCTTCCGGCCGCCGGATCACGCCCCGGTCGCGCAGGTTCTCCACCATCGCGCGATCGCGGCCCAGACCGACCGTGGTGTAACCGGCCACGCCGCGGATCGCCTGTTCGCGCTCCTCCGCGGTGCGGCACAGCAGCAGGTTGGCGATGCCTTCCTCGGTCAGCACATGGCTCACGTCATCGCCGTAGATCATCACCGGTGGCAGTGGCATGCCAGCGCGTTCGGCCAGCGCCCACGCATCGAGGCGGTCAACGAACGCGGGTGCCATGTGTTCGCGGAAGGTCTCCACCATCTGTACCACCAGCTTGCGCCCGCGTGGCATCTCGCCCGGGCGTGCGGCCTGCTGGCCGGCCTTGATCCAGGCGTCGCTGGCATGACGGCGGCCGCGCGCATCCGAGCCCATGTTCGGCGCGCCACCGAAGCCGGCGATGCGGTCGCGGGTGGCGGTGGAGCTGTTGCCCTGCAGGTCGACCTGCAGCGTCGAGCCGATGAACATGTCGCACGCATACAGGCCGGCGGTCTGCGAGAACGCGCGGTTGGAGCGCATCGAGCCATCGGCGCCGGTGAAGAACACATCACCGCGCGCGGCGATGTACTTCTCCATGCCCAGTTCCGAACCGAACGAGTGCACGGACTTCACGAAACCCGACTCGATCGCGGGAATCAGCGCCGGATGCGGATTGAGCGCCCAGTGCTGGCAGATCTTGCCCTTCAGGCCCAGCGATTCGGCATAGGTCGGCAGCAGCAGTTCGATCGCGGCCGTGTCGAAGCCGATGCCGTGATTGAGCCGGTTCACACCGTATTCGGCGTAGATGCCCTTGATCGCCATCATCGCCATCAGCACCTGGATCTCGGAGATCTGTGCCGGGTCGCGGGTGAACAGGGGTTCGATGTGGTTCGGGCGCGGTGCCTGCACGACGAAGTTGACCCAGTCGGCGGGGATATCGACGCGGGGGAGGGTGTCGACGATCTCGTTGACCTGGGCGATGACGATGCCCCCGCGGAAAGCGGTCGCCTCGACGATCACCGGCGTGTCTTCGGTGTTCGGCCCGGTGTAGAGGTTGCCGTCGCGGTCGGCGGCCTGCGCTGCGACCAGGGCCACGCGCGGCGTGAGGTCGATGAAGTAGCGGCCGAACAGTTCCAGGTAGGTGTGGATGGCCCCGATCTGGATCCGCCCTTCGGCCACCAGGTTGGCCAGTCGCACCGATTGCGGGCCTGAGAAGGAAAAGTCCAGCTTCGAGGCAATGCCCCGCTCGAACACGTCCAGATGCGAGGGCAGCGACAGCACCGACTGCACCATGTGCAGATCATGCACGCGGGCGGGGTCCAGCCCGGCAAGGCATTCGGCCAGGAAGTCGGCCTGCTTCTGGTTGTTGCCCTCGAGGCAGACCTTGTCGCCGGGTTCAAGCAGGGCGTGCAGCAGCTCGCCCACATCGTCGGCGGCCACTGCACGGCCTCTGCTCCAGGGCGCAGCCCGCTGCAGACGTGCCTGGCGGCTGCGTTCCAGCGTGTCCCAGCTCGGGTTCATCGACCGGCTTCCGATTGGCGTTGAGATAATTACGACATAATTACGGAAGGCGACGCAACCTGCAGCGCAGCAAAAAGAAGGGCCCGCCAATGGCGGGCCCATTCAGGTTGCAGGCTTTCAGCCGGTCGTTCTCAGAACTTCCAGCGCAGGCTGGCGGCGACGAAGCGCGGTTCGCCGTAGTTGTTGTAGTCCAGGTTCGCCCAGTAGGTCTTGTCCAGCGCGTTGCGCACGCTCAGCGTTGCCGTCCAGTTGTCGCTGATGCGGTAGTTGGCGTTGAACTGCACGAGCGTGTAGGCCGGCTGGTTCACGGTTACCGTGCCGCCCAGCGGGTAGGGGATGTTGTAGCCCTGCACCTTGCTCTGCCATTGCACGCCGGCGCCCAGGCTCAGGCGTTCCAGTGCACCGCGCAGGCGCACCTGCGTGTTGAGCTGCAGCAGGTCTTCGGGCGGGTTGGCGTACAGCAGGTCGGTGGCGGCGCGGGTCACTTTGACATGGGTGAAGCCGGCGTTGACCGTCCAGCCCGGCAGGATCTCGCCGTTGACGTCCATTTCCCAGCCACGCGACTTGGTGCCGTTGACGCCGATGTAGGCCGAGGTGCCATCGCTGAGCGAGCCTTCCGGCACTCCCATGTCGCGCACGGCATAGTTGTCCTGCTTGGCCTCGAACACAGCGGCGTTGGCGGTCAGTCGCCCATCGAACCACTGCGTCTTGATGCCCGCTTCCAGATTCGAGCCCTGCACCGGCGCCAGCAGGTTCTCGTTGCGGTCCTTGAAGTTCTGCGGGTTGAAGATCTCGGTGTAGCTGGCATAGACCGAGAACTGCGGCGTGACGTCGTAGACCAGTCCCACGTACGGGGTCACTTCATCACTGACCTTGTAGGCCCCGCTGGTCCCGGTATACGCACCGGCCACGCTGTAGGAGCGGCTGAGGGTTTCCCAGCGGCTCAGGCGCGCACCCGCGATCAGCGACAGCGGATCGGCCAGGCGCAGGCGCGCGGCCAGGTAGACGCCGCTCTGCGTGGTCTTCTGCACGCGGCGCGCGCCGGTACGGGTGTAGGTCACCTCGGGGATGTCGCCGTTCCAGTCGTACACGTTGGGGATGTAGTAGCAGCGTTCGCGGCCGCAGGTGGCCCAGTCGCGCGGGTAGTTCAGGGCAACAGTGTGGGTGGTGCCTTCCAGATCGGACCACTGGGCACCCAGGGTGACGTCATGCTCGCGGCCGAACAGCGGGAACGTGCCGGTCAGGTAGGCATCGATGTTGCGGCGGGTGTCCTCCGAGTCGCCAGCGGCAGTGCGCAGGTAGATGCCCGCACCGGTGGCCGGATCGGGATTGCCGGTGCCGTACAGGCGCATGTTCTGCACATTGCCACGGGTGTGGGCGGTGTTGATCTTCAGCAGCCAGTCCTCGCCGAAGCGCTGCTCCAGGTTGGCGAACACCGTGCTGGTCTCGCGCTGCCAGTAGCTCCATTTCGGTGCCAGGTTGGTCGAGCGCGGCAGGTGCGCGAAGTCGCCGCGGCTGTCGAAGAACGGCACGGTACCCCAGGTCGAACCGACCGGGTTGTTGTCCTGGGTCTGGTAGCCGAGGGTGACCGTGGTGCTGTCGGTCAGGTCGCCCTCCAGCACCGCCATGCCGGCCATCTTGTTCTCCTTGTAGCGGTCGTAATAGAAATCACGATCGGTATAGGCGGCGACCACGCGGCTGCGGAACCGGCCATCTGCGGTCAGCGGCGCGGTGACGTCGGCCTCCATGCGCCGGTAGTCCCAGCTGCCGGCGCTCACCGAGAACGAGGCGTCGAAGTCCTTGCCGGGGCGCTTGCGCAGCAGGTTGACCGTGGCCGAAGGCACCCCCGCGCCGCTGAGCAGGCCGTTGGCACCGCGGATCACTTCGATGCGGTCATAGAAGGCGGTGTCGTATTCCTGGTTGGTGGAGCCGCTGTAGGTCGGAATGCCATCGACCTGGAAGTCCGTGATGGCAAAGCCGCGGGCGTAGTACAGCGGGCGCTGGGTGTCATAGAAGGACACGCTGACGCCGGTGACGTTGCGCAGCACGTCGTTGATGCTGAACAGCGATTCGTCCTGCAGGCGCTGCAGGCTGATGGCCGTGGCCGACTGCGGCGTTTCCTGCAGGGTGATCGGCAGGCGGGTGCTGCTTGAGGGCGGCGCAGCCTGGTCGGCGCGTACGCTGACGCGGTCCAGGGTCTTGGCATCGGCTGCGGCATCGCCGGCGGCGAACGCTGACGGTGTCGACAGGGCCAGGGATGCGAGCAGCGCGGCCGGCAGCAGCGCGCGACGGAGCGGGCGGGTAGGGGAGTGCAGGGACATCTTGGTGGGCTCGATGCGGGAGAGTCGGAAGGGCGGCAACAGCCGGGCGGTACCCGGGGCGGCGGCTTCGGGCTGGGTCAGGTCCGTCTGGTGAGCGCGGGCGGTCCGCGCGAGGCGCAAATGTAAATCGTTCTTAACAACATTACAATTCGCCCGGGCTGGTCGATGCCTGGGACACGCACCGCGAGCCCCGGCAGAGCCGAGCTCCCTGAATGCGAACGGCCACCCGAAGGTGGCCGTCCGTAGGTGTCATCGAAGAACCGGGCTCAGAGCGCCTGCAGTTCCTCGTTGGCGTTGCGCTTTTCCTTGCCCGGCGCCGGCGTCGGCGCCGGCGGTGTGGCCGGTGCAGCCGTGGCATCGGCCGGCACTTCCAGGTAGGGCAGCTTCAGGGTCTGGCTGGTCATCGAACGGATCTCGTTGACCAGTGCCGCACTGTCGTTGAGCTTGCGCCCGTAGGAGGGCACGATCTCACGCAGGCGCGCTTCCCAGCCGGCCTTCATCTGCTCGGGGAAGGCCTTGGCCATCAGATCCAGCATGATCGGCGGCGACGTCGAGGCACCGGGCGAAGCGCCCAGCAGCGCAGCGATGGTGTGGTCCTTGTCGGTCACGATCTCGGTACCGAACTGCAGCACCGCACCCTTCAACGGGTCGCGCTTGATGATCTGCACGCGCTGGCCTGCGGTGACCAGCTTCCAGTCGCCCGGCTTGGCATTGGGGAAGTACTTGACCAGTTCGGCCTGGCGGTCGGCATCATTCAGCCGCGCCTGGCTCATCAGGTACTGCACCAGGTCCAGGTTGTCCTTGCCCACTTCCAGCATCGGCGCAACGTTGTTGTGGGTCACCGACGAGTACAGGTCCCACCACGAGCCGTGCTTGAGGAACTTGGTGCTGTACAGCGCGAACGGTCCGAACAGGACCACCGGCTTGCCGTCCAGCTTGCGCGCATCCAGGTGCGGCACCGACATCGGCGGCGAACCGGTCTCGGCCATGCCATAGGCCTTGACGCCATGGCGCGAGGTCACGTCCTGGCCCTGGAAGGCGAGGAACTGGCCGCCCACCGGGAAGCCGGCGTAGTCCTTTGACTCGGGAATGCCTGACATCTGCAGCAGCTTCAGCGCGGCGCCGCCGGCACCGATGAACACGAAGCGGGCGTGGGTGGTGCTCTCGGTGCCGGCCTTGAGGTCCTTCACCGTGACGTTCCAGCTCTTGTCCGCGTTCTGCCGCAGTGCCGAGACTTCGTGGTTCAGGTGCAGGCTGAAGTTCGGACTGCGCTGCAGGCCGGCGGTCAACTGGCGGGTGATCACGCCGAAGTTGACGTCGGTACCCAGTGGCATCCAGGTCGCAGCGACCTTCTGCTTCGGATCGCGGCCTTCCATCATCAGCGGAGCCCACTGCCGGATCTGTGCCGGGTCTTCCGAGTACTGCATGCCGTAGAACAGCGGGTTCTTCACCAGCGCCTGCTGGCGCTTATGCAGGTAGGCGATGTTGTCATCGCCCCAGACGAAGCTCATGTGCGGCGTGGGGTTGATGAAGTCGCTGGGCTCGCTGAGCCGGCCTTCCTTCACCTGGTGCGACCAGAACTGGCGCGAGACCTCGAACGATTCGGCGATGCCGACCGCACGCTTGGTCTCGATGCTGCCGTCGGGCAGTTCCGGGGTGTAGTTCAGCTCGGCGAATGCCGAGTGGCCGGTGCCGGCGTTGTTCCAGCCGTCGGAGCTTTCACCGGCGACGCCGTCGAGGCGTTCATAGACCTGGATGTTCCAGTCCGGCTGCAGTTCCTGCAGGTAGGTGGCCAGGGTGATGCTCATGATGCCGGCGCCGACCAGCACAACGTCGACAGGCTTGTCGTTGCTGGCGGCGGGTACGGAGCGCTGGGTCAGCGGCCAGTACAGGAACACGGCGGCAGCCAGCAGGAACAGCACGAGCAGGGCGAGCAGGGCCTTGCCAAATTTCTTCATGGGGGCGGGATCGTTGGCGGAGGGGAGGAGATCAGGATGCGCGCTGGGCAGGGGAAGGGCGTGAAGAAACAACGCCTTGCAGCATCCTTGCAGAGGATTCTACCCGGAACGGGTCCGGTTTTTGTGCAATGCATCATCCTGCCGGCGGTCGCTCCGGGGTAGACTTGTCGGCTGATTCCAGAACGACCACCGGCCACGGAGGGGCCGCGCAACGATGTCACGGATGCTGATCGTGGTGGGTGACGCCCTGCAGACGGGCGGTTCGGTCCTTACAGGTTCCCCGCATACCGATATCGAAGGGCGCGCCGTGGCGCGTGTCGGCGACCGTGTCATCTGTGCACGCCATGGTCCGGGTTCGATCGTTTCCGGCGATGCCACCCTGGTCATCGATGGCCAGCCGGTCGCCCGCGATGGCGATAGGGCCAGCTGCGGTTGCGCACTGGTATCGGGCAAGCAGCAGCGCGCCCACGTGGTGGCCGGCGGTGGAGGGCGCGCAGGTGCAGGCGCCGGAGTGGCGGCGATCGCAGCGATCGTCGCGCCGTTGTTGAAGCCGACCCTGCAGACACCCCCCTTCGCAGCGCCCGGCACCGCCGTGCGCGACGAGGACGCGCCGCAGTGCTGGGTGGCGGACCATGATGCGCAGATCGACCGTGACGTGGACGGGCGCTACTACGAAGCCTATGACGTCAATGGCGACAAGCATGACTATCCTTTCCAGGTCAGCTACCGCATCGATGTTCCGCTGCAGGCCCAGGGCGAGGTGGTGGTGTCGATCAAGGTGCAGGTGATGCCCAAGCCCGGCGTCACCGCTGCCGAGGTGGCGGCGGTCAAGGCGCGCATGGAGCGCGGCATCGATCAGTTCTGGAACGGCCGGTTCACGCTGGACGTCCATGATCCCGCGTGCGGCACCCGCAGCTTCCCGATCCGCTACGAGGTGCGGTGGGTGCAGGGCGGCAGCGACTACAGGCTGATCGTTCATCGCACCTATGACCGGGAGCAGGTGGAATTCCCGGATATCGATGTCTCCGTGTCGACCACGGCCTGGACCTTCGCCCACGAGTTCGCCCACACCCTGGGCGTGCCGGACGAGTATTCGTACAACGACCCGGACGAAGAGACCGTGCGTTACGTCCAGCCCGATGGCACTCTGGATCCGGAGGTGCTGGTTGCCGTTCCGGATTCCCGTGAGCTGACCGATCCGGCGGCGACCATCATGAATTCCGTGGACTGCGCGGTGACCCGGCCGCGTCATGCCTGGAACATCGCGCGGGAAGTACGTGAACTGCTGAGCCGGGAAATCGGCCGGGAGATAACATGCACCGTCAAGTGATTTCGTTGATTGCCACTTTTGCCGCTGCCGCAGCGCTGCCGGCCCACAGCAAGGAGCTTCCTCCCATGATCGAACTTCATGCGCGCTGCGTGGACGATGCCCAGTGCCGTTTCCGTGGCGACACCCTCAACGTCGAACTGGAACTGCGCAACAGCGGCAGCGAGCCTGTGTCGCTGCCACTGGAGTACATCCGCAGCCGTGGCCCGTCGGTCAGGGTGAAGGACAACCACTCCGAGAAGACCACGGCGTTGCGCAGCGGCATGGCCTCGGCCGCGCTGCGGCAGCAGATGCAGGAGCTGCGCGCGGGCCAGTCCCTGCGCATCGGTTTCCCGATCAAGCCGCAGGAGCTGACACGCTTCGCCCTGCGCCCGATGGATGTGACCCTGCAGTTCTCGATCAATCTGACGCCCGGTTCCACCGGCGCCGAGGCGCAGGTGGTCCAGGCGCAGCTGCACGTGGTCGACGTCGACTGACCGCAGCGGCCAGCACTCCGCTTGGGGTCAACGCAGTTCGAGAATCTCGTCGCCGGTTTCGTCGATCTCGCCCGTCGGGCACCAGCCGAGATGGCGGTAGAAGCCATGCGAGCGCGAGCGCGGGTCGGCCGAGCACGCAAGGAACAGCCGGTGGTGACCGGCATCCCGGGCCAGGCTGACCACATCCTGCAGCAGACGTCGGCCGATGCCCAGATTCTCGTACTCCGGCAGCAGGGCCAGAACCAGCACCTCGCCGCTTTCGCGGTCGGCAAACCCGTAGCCGGCCATGCGCTCGCCGTCGCAGGCGATGCGTCCGATGAAATCTCCGTTGCAGATGCCTTCGGCCCAGCTCTGCGTCGTGATGCCCAGCTCGGCCAGCTGCGCGGCACTGAAGGCATTCTCGCGGGTACGCCCGCGCAGGTCGATGCAGGCGGCGGCATCGTCGGGATGGGCATCGCGGTAACGGATGGTCATGGCACCTCCTTGTGACCGGGCGCTGAAGGAACTGCCCGTCTCGTTCAATCGTTGCCGATTGTGAAGTATTCGGCGGTGAAATAGCCGATCTGGTAGAGCAGGGTGGCCGCGGCCAGTCGCAGCTGTGCCCGGCTGGAGTGCAGTTTCCAGCCCAGCAGGACCACCAGCAGCATCAGCAGAGTGTGGACCGGATACGCCGCGCCCAGCAGATGCCATCGGCTTGTGCCCTTGATCGCGGTGTCCACCAGATCCAGCAGCGTCAGCGCGCCGATCACGCCGAATATCCAGCGTCTGCGCTGCATCAGGTAATTGCCGTAGCTGCCGTAGTCGCGCAGGTCATCCGGGAACAACAGGGCGCAGAGCAGGAACCAGGTCGCGCAGTAGCAGATCACGAACAGATAGGTCTCGAACGTCCACCGGTGGACTTCGATCAGGCGGAACTCCCACCACCAGAAGGTGACCAGCGACACCAGCGTCCATGCCACCCAGCACAGATGGAGTGCCGAGCAGCCGCGTCGCTGCGGATGCTCGATGATCTGCGCAATCCCTTTCAGCAGGGTCGTGATCGACAGGCCCAGGATGATGCCCATCACCACGCGGATATGCAGGAACAGCGGATCGGTCTGCATCGGCCCGTCCTGTCATCGGATTCCGCACAGTAGAGGCATGCCCGCTGTGGACGGGATGCATACGGTGTCAGCGCCTGCGCCGCACCAGCGTCGAGGATGCCTCCAGCACCGCGCGGGTCAGCAGGGCCATGGTCTGTACATCGCCCTTCCAGTGCTGCCAGTACAGCGGCACGTCCTCCCACGCGCGCTGTCGCACGTAGACCAGGCGGCCGGCATCCAGGTGCCGCTTGACCAGCGGCAGGGGGTTCATGGTCCAGCCCATGCCGCCCAGGTTGGCCTGCACGAAGGCACGGGTGGAGGGAATCCACCAGGTCGGCGCGGTGCTGGGCAGGTCGTCGCCGGCCATGCGCCGGGCAAAGCGCGACTGCATTTCGTCCTTGCGGTTGAACACCAGTACCGGTGCCTGTGCCAGCGCCTGCGCGGTCACGCCCTTGGCGAAGTGCCGTTCGCGGAACTCCGGCGTGCAGGTGGCCGCGTAACGGATGCTGCCGAGTGCATGGATCTGGCAGCCCTGCACCGGCTCGTCCAGGGTGGTCACCGCGCCGAGCACCGTGCCTTGCCGCAGCAGCTCCACGGTGTGGTCCTGGTCTTCCACGCGCAGGTCGAGCGTGGTGCCGGTACCCAGTGCGAACTGCTGCGCCGCCTGCGGAAACCAGGTTTCCAGGCTGTCGTGGTTCACCGCCACCGGGATGCTGGCCTGGGGCAGATCTTCATCGGCCAGCCCCATCCGGTGCAGGGCGTCATGCTCGAGCAGGGCCGTCTGCTCGGCCAGCTGCACCAGCACCTGGCCTTCGGCGGTGGCAGTGGCGGGGGCGCCACGCTTCACCAGAAGGCGTCCGACACGATCCTCCAGTGCCTTGACCCGCTGCGAGATGGCCGAGGGGGTGACATTGAGCGACTGCGCCGCGCGATCAAAGCTGCCTTCGCGGATCACGGCGGCGAGCGCGCGCAGCTGGGCATGGTCGATGCGCATGGTATTAAGTTCCGCTAATGTTGGTTTAGGAAGTTTAGCTCGTCTTTTCTATGTTGCGGCGCGACAATGGCGCCCGTACCCGGTGCTGTCCGCCTTCGCGAGGCACCGTCCCCCCAGCAAGACAAGGCAGTGAATCCCATGTTTTCGGTCATCTCCGCCGGCACCGGCCTCGGTGCCTGGTTCTCTGGTGCAGCCACCGGCATCGGCCTGTTCGCCGTGGTCGGTGCCCAGAGCGCCTTCATCCTGCGCCAGGGCATCCTGCGCAAGCACATCGTGCCGGTGGTCGCCACCTGCGCGGCCATCGATGCGTTCTTCATCTTCGCCAGCGTGGCCGGCCTGCGCACGTTGACCTCGGCGCTGCCGTGGCTGACCTCGGCCGTGCTGTGGACCGGCGTGGCTTTCCTGGCCTGGTACGCGATGAAGTCGGCGCGCCGCGCCATTGCCGGTGGCGGTGGCATGGGTGAAGCCGACAGCGACGACGGCAGCCGCCGCGCGGTGCTGATGGCGGCGGTCGGCTTTTCGCTGATCAACCCGCACTTCTGGCTGGACATGATGGTCATCGGCTCCATTGCCGAGAACTTCGGCCACGCACGCATGGCCTTCGCGGCCGGCGTGGTCACCGCGAGCTGCCTGTGGCTGACCGCGCAGGGCCTCGGTGCACGCCTGCTGGCGCCGCTGTTCACCAAGCCCAGCACCTGGCGTGTGCTTGACGGCACCATCGCGGTGATCCTCAGCATCCTGGCCCTCACCCTGGCGGTGCGCGGGGTCCACTGACCCGGCGCACGCCCCCCGAACCCACGTCCTGACTCTCTCTCCAAGGCAGTGGCAACGACGGCACCGGCAACGGTGCCGTCGTCTTTTCCGGCTCTGGCGGGACAGACGGCGCCTGCCTAGAATCCGTGTACAGGACAAGGTGTCCATCGGAGCAGGGGGAAGGATGCGCAGGACGATGTTGACGGCCGCACTGGTCGTCGTGGGTAGCGTTGCCGCGGGCAGCGCATGGGCGGTGGATCTGGCGCAGTTCCTGCGCCAGGAGACCTTCACCGACATCAAGATATCGCCGGGGGGCGAGTATGTCGCTGCCACCGTGCCGATGGAGGACAGCACCGCGATCGCGGTGATGCGGCTGGCCGACAAGCAGCTCGTGGGCAGCTTCCGCCCGCCGCAGAAGAATCACGCCTACGAATTCGACTGGGTCAGCAACGAACGGCTGTTGATCGGCCTGGCCGAGAAGTGGGGCGCGCTGGATAAGCCCAATCCCACCGGCGAGCTCTACGCCATCGATGCCAACGGCAATCGCGGCGAGCTGCTGGTCGGTTACCGCGTCGAAAGCAAGGGCCCGGGTACCCGCATCCAGCCGAAGAAAGTCGAGGCGGTCGCGGCGTTCCTGGCCGATGATCTGCCCGGCGACGAACGCAACGTGCTGGTGACGGTATGGCCGTTCGCGGAGGATCCGTTCACCCGCGTCGAACGCATGGACGTGGCCAGCGGCAGGCGCGTGCGCATGGCCTCCTCGCCGGTGCGGCGCGGTGAGTTCACCACCGATGGCCAGGGCGAAGTCCGGTTCGTCCACGGGTCCGGCAGCGACAATGTCAACAAGCTGTACTACCGCGAGCGATCGGGTGACAGCTGGAAGATGATCAACGATGAGGCGGTGAGCACGCGCATCGAGACCGCGATCGGCTTCTCCGCCGATGGCAGCCTGGCGTACCTGCAGGCCGAGCAGGCGCAGGGGCCGGATGCCATCGTCAGCTGGAATCCGCAGACCGGCGAGCGCGCTGTCGTGCTGCGCGACGAGGTGGTCGATCCGTACCGCATCATCCGCCGGCCCGGGACCCATGTGCCGGTGGGCGCCCTGTTTATGGGCGACACACCACGGACCCGGTTCTTCGACGAGAAGTCGCCGGAGGCGCGCCTGTACCGCAGCCTGGAGGCGGCCTTCGGGGGGGCGGTCTACATCACCTCCAGTACCCGGGATGGCCGCGTGGTGCTGGTGGAGACCTGGTCAGGCACCAATCCCGGCGACTTCTATGTGTACGACACGGAGGCCCGCAAGGCTGAGCACCTGATCAGCCGCAGCGACTGGATCGACATCGATCGCAGTGCAACGGTGCGTCCGGTGGCACTCAAGGCGCGCGACGGATTGCCGCTGCACGGCTTCCTCACCGTGCCCTCCGGCAGCGACGGACGCAACCTGCCGATGGTGGTGATGCCGCACGGTGGGCCGTTCCACGTGTTCGACAATGGCCAGTACGACCGCGAGACGCAGATATTGGCCGCTGCCGGCTACGCCGTGCTGCAGGTCAACTTCCGTGGCTCGGGGAACTATGGCCGTGCGCATGCCCAGGCCGGCGCCCAGCAATGGGGCGCCGCGATGCAGGATGACGTCACCGACGCCACCCGCTGGGCGATCGCGCAGGGGATCGCCGATGCCAGACGCATCTGCATCTACGGTGCCAGTTACGGGGCCTACGCCGCGATGATGGGCGCTGCCCGCGAACAGGGGCTGTATCAGTGCGCGGCCGGCTATGTCGGCGTGTACGACCTGCCGCTGATGTTCGCCCGCGGCGATGTGCAGGAGCGCGACTCGGGCGTGACCTTCCTGCGCGAATGGCTGGGTGATCCGGCCAAGCTGGGCGCGGTTTCGCCGGTGAACCTGGCCACGCAGATCAAGGTGCCGGTGTTCCTCGCGGCCGGTGGCGAAGACAAGCGTGCGCCGATCCAGCACACCGAGCGCATGGAAGCGGCACTGAAGCGTGCCGGGACGCCGGTGGAAAGCCTGTACTACAAGACCGAGGGGCACGGCTTCTACACCCTGGCCCATCGCACCGAGTACTACGACAAGCTGCTCGCATTCCTGTCGCGCAGCCTGGGAGGCAAGACCGCCCAGGCATCGGCGCCGGCAGGGAAGGGCAAGGCGCCGTAAACGCAGAGTGGCGGCGGATCCACGATCCACCGCCGCGCAGTGCAGTTACCTGACCCCGTGCATCATCCGCTTCAGCAGCGGCGCGGCGATGAAGGCCAGCAGGGCGCAGCCCAGGCCGATCCACATCAGCAGCCAGAACAGGTGCGCATACGCACCGGCCGCCGCCGCCATGTCCAGCGTGCCGCCTTCGGGCACATCGATGGCCGCCAGCTTGCCGAACAGCGCGGCAAGCGTCTCGGAGAACGCTGTGGCCAGGAACCAGGTGCCCATCATCAGGCTCATCACCCGCGGCACGGCCAGCTGCGTTACGGCCGACAGGCCCACCGGCGACAGGCACATCTCACCACTGGCCAACAGGAAGTAGGCCAGGACCAGCCACCACACGCTGGCCATCTCGCCGGTGGCGCCGACCTGCTGTGCGGCCAATGCGAGCGGGACGAACGAGAGCGCGCCGATCACCAGGCCCCAGGCGGATTTGACCGGCTTGCCCGGCTCCCAGCCGCGACGGTCCATCCAGGTCCAGAGGGCGGCGAAGGCCGGCGCCAGCAGCACCAGGAACAGTCCGCCCAGATAGGTCAGGGAGCCGGCGGTCTGCGGAATCACCAGGCAGTCGCGCACCAGCAGGACCAGCATCAGCGCGACGATGGCAATGAAGAACCGGCGCGGCGCGGCCGACCCCGGTCGACGCTCGGTCAGGCGCGCGCTGACCACGAAGCCCAGCGGCGCCAGCAGCAACGACAGGATCGACCAGGGCAGCGGCGTGCCGTCGGTGATCACCAGCGAGGGAACGATGTCCTTGGTCAGCAGGCGATCGGTGAACGTCACCCACGAGCCATAGGACTGCTCGTACAGGGTGAAGAACACCAGCGCCAGGAAAATCAGCACCATCAGCGCGATCATCTGCTGGCGCTGCACCGGCGTGCACTGGCTGCCGGTGAACCAGGCGAACCAGACCAGCACGCCTCCCAGCACCACCAGCATCAGCATCAACGCTAGGCTGATTTCGCCGCCCAGAGCGAACGCACCGTTACCGGCGGCCCACATCAGCCACGCCAGTGGCAGCACCGCGAGCACCGCGCACAGATAGATCAGCCATTCACGCGGCAGGCCCAGCACCCGCTGTTTCAGCGCGGCCGGCTGTGGCGGCTCGGCATGCCCGTGCAGGTACTTCTGCCCCCACAGGAACATCGCCAGCCCGGCCAGCATGCCGATGCCCGCCGCGCCGAAGCCATACTTCCAGCCATAGGCCTCGCCGAGGAAGCCGCACACCAGCGACGAGAACAGCGCCCCGAGGTTGATGCCGGCATAGAACAGCGAGAAGCCGGAGTCGCGGCGCGGATCGTCCTTGGCGTACAGCTTGCCGACGATGGTGGAGATGTTCGGCTTGAGGAAGCCCACGCCCATGATGATCAGCGCCAGCGACAGATAGGTCACCGCCAGCGCCGAGGTGTCGCGCACCACTTCACCGTTGACCCGGTACGCCGCGTGGCCTTCGAAGGCCATGCCGAGATGGCCCAGCACCAGCAGGATGCCGCCGAACAGCACTGCACGGCGCATGCCCAGCCAGCGGTCGGCCAGCATGCCGCCGAACACCGGGACGCAGTACACCAGGCCACCGTAGGCGCCAAGCAGGTCCAGTCCGGCCTTGTCGCCGAACAGGTGGTACTTGGTCAGGTACAGCAGCAGCAGCGCCTTCATGCCATAGAAGGAGAAGCGCTCCCACATTTCGGTGAAGAAGCAGACGTAGACGCCCTTGGGGTGGCCAAGGAAGTCGTCGGAAGCGGGAGCGGCAACGGTCATCGACGGCGGGCACTGCGGAAAGGGCGCGATTATAGGCCCGCCGCCGCGCCCGTGGCGGGCAGCATCAGGCCGCGCCCGGCGAGCGGGGTCACAGGTATCGCAGCCAGCCCAGGTCGCGCCGACGGGCCTTGAACCGCGCGAATGCCCGCGTTGGCGGGTACAGCACTACCGCCAGCGCACAGGCGACCAGGATCAGGCCGGCGACCGAATCGAGGGCGTACAGGCTGCCGTGGGTCGGCCCCCAGAAACCGAGCGCCGCCAGGTACAGCAGCTTCAGCAGATACAGATGCAGCAGGTAGAAGAACATCGGTGCCGCGCCGATGTCTGCCAGCGGCCTCAACGCCCGTGCCATCGCAGGCCACTCAAACAGGCGCAGCCACAGCAGGCCAACGCCCAGGGTCAGCAACAGGAACTGCAGTGATGGCGGATACTTGGTCACGTTGAACACGCTCATCCAGGTGCGCAGCGCGTCCTGCTGGAACTGCCAGGGCGTATCGCCATAGCCGTTGCCGAACCGCAGTAGGGCGAACATGCCCAGCGCTGCCAGCCCAGCCCACACCAGCCAGCGGTGACGCTGCGCTGGCATGCGGTCCGCCGCGAACCAGGGCCCCATCAGATAGCCGAGCGCGATCACCCCGATCCACGGCAGCACCGGATAGGACGTGCGCAGCCGGAGTGCACCGGCCTCGATCCAGTCCCGCTGGTGCAGCACCTTCCACAGCACCGGCAGCACACCGTCGCCTGCCACGCGCACGCCGTCGAGCAGGTTGTGGCCGGCCACCAGCAGTACCGCCAGCGCCAGCAGCGCCGCGCGTGGCAGCCACAGCAGGCCGGCCAGCGCGACCATGCTCAGGCCGATCGCCCAGATCACCTGCAGGTACACGGTGTCCGGAGGCAGCTGGAAGGTCCAGGCGAAATTCACCAGGGTCAGTTCCAGCACCACCAGGAACAGCCCGCGCTTGAGCAGGAACGCGGCCGTGGCCCGGCGCGGATCCGCCTGGCGCTGGCCGTACAGCCAGGCCGACAGGCCGGTCAGCAGCACGAACACCGGTGCGCACAGGTGGGCCAGCAGGCGGCACGCGAACAGCGCGGGGGAGACCGTGGATACGTCCATCGGGTCGCTGACCTGGTGCTGCAGGAAGAAGGTCTCGCGCACGTGGTCGAGCAGCATCAACAGCATGACGGTGCCGCGCAGCTGGTCGATGGAGGCCAGCCGGAGAGAGGGGGAAGGGGACACGTGCGAGATTTTTTGGGTACGACAGGATATAACATAACATAATCATGGCAGCCGTCAGGGTTGGCAGACGGCCGCGCTCCAGCCCGTGTGCTTGTCATGGCTGACGGGGATCACCTGGATTGATCCATCGGGTGCGGCTTTCAGGCAGAACCTGGCCCTGTAGCCTCTGATAGGCCCATTCGTGGGGGCGTTGAGGTAGACCTCATACAGCGTTCCAGGAAGCAGTGGCTGCGGAGACCTGAGCAGCGTGGCGGATGCGGGCAGAGCGCCGTAGACGATGCACTGCCCGGACGCGAGCAGCTGTGGGGGAGCCGAGTCATACATGAACGACCAGGTTTTCACCGTGTCGCCCTGATACACCGTCAATGCGTGCAATCTGCGGGGGGACCGCATCCATTCCAGTGCCCGTGACGGCAGGCCAAAGCAGGGGTTTCCCTCTCGATCCTCGATCACGGCGGCGCCGAATCCGCTGTAGGCGGTGGCATCGCCGATGGGCAGCAGCGTGCACAGCACAGCGCCTGCTGCAAAAACGCGGGCGCGCATCGTCGTGATCAACGGGACGTCTGCCATCGGGTCTCCTCCTGACGGAGTGTGTGGGGCCGTGCACGGTGTACGACTGCGGCAGTCGACTCAAGCTGGCGCCGAGCCGGAAATCCGTTGCCTGGCGTGCACCGCCCGCTGGGACGAGGGCGCCCGGGCAGGGGCCACCTGTCCCGATGAAGCGGCGCACTGTGCATCACTTGGCTAAACACGACACATCGGGAGGGGGCGAGCGCCTGCCGCAGCGCGTCGTCGCGCCCAAGCCGGACGACCGGTACGAAGCGCACTGGACTTGCCGCCCCCTGAACGCTAGCGTGGCAGGGATTTTTTGCCAGCAGGGGCTCCCATGAACCACGACGCTGCGCCCAAGCAGCTCACCTTCCGCGCAGTGGCCCTGGCCATCGTGCTGGCGGTGGTGCTGTCCGCGGCCAACGCCTACCTCGGTCTGTTCGCAGGCCTGACCATCGCCACCGCGATTCCCGCCGCAGTCATTTCCATGGGCGTGCTGCGCCTGCTGGGCGGTGGCTCGATCCTCGAGAACAACATCGTGCAGACCGGCGCCTCGGCCGGTTCCTCGATCGCCGCCGGTGTCATCTTCACCATCCCCGCGCTGGTGATCATGGGCTACTGGCCGGACTTCAAGTACTGGTGGGTGCTGGGTATTGCCGGCCTGGGCGGCCTGCTGGGCGTGCTGTTCTCGGTGCCGCTGCGCCGCTCGATGATTGTCGAAGATCCGCTGCCCTTCCCGGAAGGCAAGGCGGCGGCGGAAGTGCTCAAGGCCGGTGAGAACCCGGGTCCGGGCCTGAAGATCCTGGGCCTGTCGGCGGTGATCGGCGCCTTCGTCAAGCTGGCCGCGGAAAGCGGCATGCGCCTGATTCCCGATGCCTGGGCCACCTCGGCCTACGTGGGCAGTTCCAAGGTCACCGCGTTCATCGGCACCAACCTGTCGCCGGCACTGCTGGGCGTGGGCTACATCGTTGGCCTCAATGTCGGCATCGTGGTGGTGTCCGGCTCGATCCTGACCTGGCACATCGCCATCCCGCTCTACCAGGCGTTCTTCATGAACACCGACCCGGCCCTGGCCGCGTCGGTGGCCGCTGCGTCCTCCACCGAGGCCGCATTCGCCATCTGGGGCGCGAAGATGCGCTACCTGGGTGTCGGCGCAATGCTGATCGGTGGCATCTGGACCCTGATTTCGCTGCGCAAGTCGCTGCTCAACGGCGTCAAGAGCGGTTTTGCCGCCGCCCGCAAGAGCGGCGGACCGGTGCTGGCGCACACCGAGCGCGACCTGCCGATGAAGTGGATGCTGGTCGCCCTGGTGGTCTTCGTGCTGCCGCTGCTGGCCCTGTACCAGGCCATCGTCGGCCAGTGGCACGTGTCGATCCCGATGACCATCATCATGATCGTCGCCGGCTTCCTGTTCGTGTCGGTCTCGGCCTACCTGGCCGGCCTGATCGGTTCGTCCAACAACCCCGTCTCGGGCATCACCATTTCCACCATCCTGTTCGCCTCGGCGGTACTGGTCGTGCTGCTGGGTGCCGATGGCCTCAAGCCGGTCGGTACCGGCGGTGCACCGCTGGGTGCGGTGGCTGCGATCATGATCGGCGCGGTGGTGTGCTGCGCTGCCGCCGTCGGTGGTGACAATCTGCAGGACCTCAAGGCCGGTTACATCGTCGGCGCTACGCCGTGGAAGCAGCAGCTGATGCTGGGCATCGGTGCGTTCTCCTGCGCGCTGATCATGGCCCCGGTGCTGAACCTGCTGGCCACCGCCTATGGCATCGGCGTGAAGACCGAGCTGCACCCGAACGCGCTGGCTGCGCCGCAGGCCAACCTGATGGCGTCGGTGGCCAAGGGCCTGTTCGGTGGCGAGCTGCCGTGGACCTTCATCGGCATCGGTGCGGTGGTTGGCGCCGTCATCATCGCCTTCGACAGCTGGCTGAAGGCGCGCAACGCGCGCTTCCGGGTGCCGGTGCTGGCGGCCGCCATCGGCATCTACCTGCCGCTGGAGCTGATGGTGCCGATCTTCCTCGGCGGCCTGATCGCTTACCTGGTCGAGCGCTTCCACAAGGTGCGTGCCGATGATGAAGAGGGCCGCGACCGCGTGCACAAGCCGGGCGTGCTGTTCGCCGCAGGCCTGATCACCGGCGAGGCGCTGATGGGCATCGCGATCGCCATTCCGATCGTGGTCAGCAGCCGCGCCGACGTGCTGGCCGTGCCGTTCCATCTGCCGGCCGCGCAGTGGATCGGCCTGGCCGTGCTGTTCCTGGTGGGCTGGCTGATCTACCGCACCGGCAAGTACGCCAAGGCGTAAGTGATGGGTCGGATCCCTCCCGGAAGGGAAGGGCTCTGACCCCACGCCGGCGGCGCCCGGGGCAGAGCCGATTCCTGCGGAATCGGATCCGACCCCGGGTCCACCCACAAACCGCGCTACGGCGCGGTTTGCTGTTTCTGGCGGCTGCCCGATCACGGCCATGACCGATGGCCTTGGCAGCCCCGGGCTGCGGGGCCTACCATCGCTTTTTTGCCGTCCTGCGGAGATCCCGATGAAACTGCGTCATGCCCTGCTGCCACTGAGCCTGCTGGCCGCTCTGCCCAGCGTCGCCGCTGCCCGTGGCCTGGAGATCCGCGACATGGTGGCCATGGATCGCGTTTCCGCGCCGGTGCTGAGCGCCGATGGCGGCACCGTGGTGTTCGCCAAGCGCAGCACCGACGCCAACCTCAAGGCCAGCACCGCCCTGTACGCACGCAACCTGCGCACGCGTGACGCGGCACCGCCGAAGCAGATCACCCCGGCCGGCTGGAACGTCAATTCCGCCTCGCTGTCGGCGGACGGCCAGACGGTGTACTTCCTCAGTGCCAAGAACGGCAGCCAGCAGCTGTACGCGCAGGCGATCAGCGGCGGCGCCCCGCGCCAGCTGACCGATTTCCCGGTGGATGTGGACAGCTACCACGTCTCGCCACAGGACGACCGCGTGCTGTTCAGCGCCGGCGTGTTCCAGGCCTGCGCGTCGGACCTGGCCTGCACCGAGAAGAAGCTGAAAGAGAAGAAGGACGCCAAGGCCAGTGGCCAGGTCTGGGATTCGATGTTCGTGCGCCATTGGGATACCTGGAACGACGGCCGTCGCAACACCCTGTTCGTCGCGCCGCTGCCGGGCGCCCAGGCCGGCCCGGTCAAGGGGGCTTCAGCGCTGAGCGCCACCCTCGATGGCGATGCGCCGTCCAAGCCATTCGGTGGCAATGATGACTTCGTGTGGTCGCCGGACGGCAGCAGCGTGGTCGCCAGCATCCGCGTGGCGGGCCGCGAGGAACCGTGGTCGACCAACTTCGACCTCTATCGCTTCGATGCTGCCGGCCGTCAGGCACCGGTGAACCTGACCGCCTCCAACCCCGCATGGGATGCGGGCCCGGTGTTCAGTGCCGATGGCAAGACGCTGTTCTACCGTGCGATGAAGCGCCCCGGCTTTGAAGCTGATCGCTTCGGCCTGATGGCGATGGATCTGGCCAGCGGCAAGAGCCGTGAGATCGCCCCGCAGTGGGATCGCTCGGCGGGTGGCATCGTGCTGTCCGCCGATGGCGCCAGCATCTATACCACCGCCGATGATCTGGGCGAGCACCCGCTGTTCCAGATCGATGTCGCCACCGGCAAGGCCACCCGCCTGATCGGCGATGGCAGCGTGACCGCCGTCGATGTGGCCGGCACCAGCGTGGCGATCACCCGCAACAGCCTGAAGAGCAACGACCAGGTACTGGTCGGCCTGCTGCCAGCCGCCGGCCAGCCGATGGGCGAGCTGCGTGCGCTGACACCGTCTGCCGGCGACGTGCTGAAGGACGTCAGTTTCGGCGATTTCGAGCAGTTCTCGTTCAAGGGCTGGAACAACGACACCGTGCACGGCTATGTGGTCAAGCCGCACAACTACCAGGAAGGCAAGTCCTACCCGGTCGCGTTCCTGATCCATGGCGGTCCGCAGGGCAGTTTCGGCAACGGCTGGAGCTACCGCTGGAATCCGCAGACCTATGCGGGCCAGGGCTACGCGGTGGTGATGATCGATTTCCACGGCTCCACCGGCTACGGTCAGGCATTCACCGATGCGATCAGCCAGCACTGGGGTGATCGTCCGCTGGAAGACCTGCAGAAGGGCTGGGACGCGGCACTGAAGAAGTATTCGTTCCTCAACGGTGACAAGGCCTGTGCTCTGGGCGCCAGCTATGGCGGCTTCATGGTCAACTGGATCGCCGGCAACTGGAACGGCCCGTTCAAGTGCCTGGTCAACCACGATGGCGTGTTCGACCAGCGCATGATGGGCTACGCCACCGAGGAGCTGTGGTTCACCGAGTGGGAGCAGGGCGGCACGCCGTACCAGAAGGCGGCGAACTACGAGAAGTTCAACCCGGTCAACCACGTGGCGGACTGGAAGAAGCCGATCCTGATCATCCATGGCCAGCAGGACTTCCGTATTCCGGTCGAGCAGGGCCTGGCGGCATTCACGGCGGCGCAGCGGCAGGGGATCGAGTCGAAGTTCCTGTACTTCCCGGACGAGAACCACTGGGTGCTCAAGCCGCACAACAGCATCCTGTGGCATGACACGGTCAACGGCTGGCTGAAGCAGCATATCGGCGAATAAGCCGGTCCGGCGCCGCCCCCCAGGGCGGCGCTCTGCTTTTTGTAGAGCCGAGCCATGCTCGGCTGCTCTGTGCCTCCTTTCCCGCCAACAGCAGCCGAGCATGGCTCGGCTCTACCCGAGCGCCCGCATGACTTCGAACGCCCTGATCCAGAACGACATCGTGGTCTTCGGCCTGATCGCCGCCACTTTGGGGGCCGTGTTCTGGACCGCCTCGCGGGAGCAGGGGCCGTGGAAGCGCTTCTACACCTTCGTGCCGGCGTTGCTGCTGTGTTATCTCATTCCTGGCATCTACAACACCGTCGGCCTGATCGACGGGCAGAACACCGCGCTGTACAACCCGGTCGCGCGTGACATCCTGCTGCCGGCGGCGCTGGTGCTGCTGACCCTGGCCGTGGACATCAAGGGCATCCTGCGGCTGGGACCGAAGCTGGTACTGATGTACCTGGGTGCCTCCGCCAGCATCATGCTCGGTGCCGTGGTCGCCTTCCTGCTGATGCGCGCGCTGCACCCGGAAACCGTTGCCGGCGACACCTGGGCCGGCATGGCCGCACTGGCCGGCAGCTGGATCGGCGGTGGCGCCAACATGCTGGCGATGCGCGAAGTATTCGACGTCAACGCCACCACCTTCGGCCAGTTCGCCGTGGTCGACGTGGGTGTCGGCTACGTCTGGATGGCGGTACTGATCTTCCTCGCCGGGCGCGCCGCGAAGATCGACGCACGCAGCGGTGCCGATACCTCGGCCATCGACGAACTGAAGGAACGCATCGCGCGCTTCCAGGCCGAACACGAGCGCATTCCCAGCCTGACTGATCTGATGCTGATCGTCGCCGTTGCGTTCGGTGGCGTCGGTCTGGCGCATGCAATCGGCACGCCGCTGGCGGCCTGGTTCAAGGCCCATGTCGGCTGGGCATCGCAGTTCAGCCTGGATGCTCCCTTCGTCTGGGTGGTGGTGCTGTCGACCACGCTGGGCCTGGGCCTGAGTTTCACCCGCGCGCGCACGCTGGAGGGAGCGGGAGCGTCACGTCTGGGGTCGCTGCTGCTGTACTTCCTGATCGCCTGCATCGGCATGCAGATGGATCTGCTGGCATTGCTGGACCGTCCGTGGCTGTTCCTGCTCGGCCTGATCTGGATCGCCGTGCACATCGTGCTGCTGTGGTGCCTGGGCCGGTTGCTGAAGGTGCCGTTCTTCTATTTCGCCATCGGCTCGCAGTCGAACATCGGCGGTCCGGCCTCGGCGCCCGTGGTGGCCGCCGCCTTCCATCCTGCATTGGCACCGGTAGGCGTGCTGCTGGGAACAATGGGCTACGCCACCGGGACCTACCTGGCGTACATCGTCGGCATTACCCTGCGTGCGCTGGCAGGGCAGGGGTGATGGGGTCAGATCCCTTTTGCGCAGCAAAAGGGATCTGACCCCGTTTCGCGGCGCGTCACGCTACCGGCAATCCACGTTCGATCAGCCAGGCTCTCGCGTCTTCGGCGTCCTGCTCGAACCGCGCCGAGTGAAAAGAGGGGCGCCGCAGAGTTCGGCGCGTCGCCACGCGCCCGTGGTCAACCGCGCCCGCGGCCTTACGCCACTGGCAACCCGCGTTCGATCAACCACGCCTTCGCGTCTTCGGCGTCCTGCTCGAACCGCGCCGAGTGAAAAGAGGGGCGCCGTAGAGTCCGGCGCGTCGCCACGCGCCCGTGGCCAACCGCGCCCGCGGCCTTACGCCACTGGCAGCCCGCGTTCGATCAACCACGCCCTCGCGTCTTCGGCGTCCTGCTCGAACCGCGCCGAGTGAAAAAAGGGGCGCCGCAGGGTTCGGCGCGTCGCCACGCGCCCGTGGCCAACCGCGCCCGCGGCCTTACGCCACTGGCAGCCCGCGTTCGATCAACCACGCCTTCGCGTCTTCGGCGTCCTGCTCGAACCACGCTCTCGTCGATCCCAACCGGTACGTATACCCCCACGCATCCATGTCGGCCATCAGCCGTGCGCTGCCGACGCCGGGCAGCTGCGCGGCCAGCACGATCTGCAGGTAGCACGTGGCATCTTCCTCGGCGACCGAATCAGTGGCATCGGTATGCACCTGCGCGCGCCGCTCCGGCGGCAGCACGATCAGATGGCAGGCCTCGTGCAGCATCGAATGCACGGGCGTGTCGTCGCGCACATACACGTTGCTGGCGATGATGCCTGCTTCAGGTTCCCCCCAGTAGCTGCCGGGAATCGGCTCGCCGGCGGCGACGTGGTGCAGATCGAGCCCATGCGCGGCAAGCAGGCGCTGTGCATCGGCGAAGGCGATATCGCCCACGCAGGTGATGTCCACGGCGGTTGTCGTGTCAGTCATGCGGAATCGTGCAGCCCCGCCCATGCAGGCACGGGCGGGGCAGGGGGTCAGGGCTTTTCCGGGCCTTCCGGCAGCGCCACGGAGATGTCCAGCACGTCGTGCTGGCCATCCTTGACCAGGTCGACCTTCACCGCGTCGACGTCGATGTTGACGTACTTCTTGATCACTTCCAGCAGCTCGCGCTGCAGCAGCGGCAGGTAGTCCGGACCACCGCGATGGCTGCGCTCCTGCGCGATGATGATCTGCAGGCGGTTCTTGGCGGTTTCGGCGGTGGTCTTCTTCGCTTTGAGGAAATCAAACAGGCCCATGCTTACCCTCCGAACAGCTTGCTGAAGAAGCCCTTCTTCTCCACGGTGGTGAAGCGCATCGGCCGCTCCTCGCCCAGGATGCGGCTCACCGCATCGTCATACGCCTGGCCAGCAATCGATTCGCCATCGAGGATCACCGGCTCGCCCTTGTTGGAGGCGTTCAGCACGTCACCCGATTCGGGAATCACGCCGATGGCCTTCAGACCCAGCACTTCCTCCACGTCGACGATGCTCAGCATCTCGCCGGTTTCCACGCGCGACGGGCTGTAGCGGGTCAGCAGCAGGAAGGCCGGCACGTCCTGGCCGGATTCGGCCTTGTGTGTCTTCGAATCCAGCAGGCCGATGATGCGGTCGGAGTCGCGCACCGAGGAAACTTCCGGGTTCACCACCACCACCGCGCGGTCGGCGAAGTACATCGCCAGGAAGGCACCCTTCTCGATACCGGCCGGGGAGTCGCAGATCACGAAGTCGAAACCGTCGGCGGCCAGGTCCTTCAGCACCTTGCCCACGCCCTCCTGGGTCAGCGCGTCCTTGTCGCGGGTCTGCGAGGCAGCCAGCACGTACAGGTTGTCGAAGCGCTTGTCCTTGATCAGGGCCTGCTTGAGGGTGGCTTCGCCGTGCACGACGTTGACGAAGTCGTACACCACGCGGCGTTCGCAGCCCATGATCAGGTCGAGGTTGCGCAGGCCGACGTCGAAGTCGATCACCGCCACCTTCTTGCCGCGCCGTGCCAGGCCGCAGGCCAGGCTCGCGCTGGTAGTGGTCTTGCCGACGCCGCCCTTGCCGGAGGTGACTACGATGATTTCAGCCAAAGGACTTCTCCTGGTTCTGCATGATGTTGGGGCTGCGTCAGTCCAGCGCAGCGATCTTGACCTGGTCCTGTTCCAGCCACACCTGCACGGCCTTGCCGCGCAGGTTGTCCGGGACATCGTCCAGTACCTTGTAGTGGCCGGCAATGGCCACCAGTTCCGCATGGAAATCACGGCAGAAGATGCGTGCCGCGGTGTTGCCCTGGGCACCTGCCAGCGCGCGGCCGCGCAGGGTGCCGTAGATATGGATGCTGCCGTCGGCGATCACCTCGGCACCGGCGCCGACGGTCGCCATGACCGTCAGGTCGCAGTTCTCCGCGTACAGCTGCTGGCCGGAACGCACATTGCCGAGCTGCATGCGGCCCGGTTGCGGTGCCGAGCCCTCGGCCACCCTGGCCACCGGAGCGGCCGGGGCCGGCTTCGGTTCCGCGCGGGCGGCGCGGCGCGGCTCCGGCGCAGGCGCAGGCGGCGGGGCCGGCTCGGTCTCGACACGCTCGTACTGGGCGCGGAACTTGGCCAGCAGCGGCAGGCCGAGCTGCTGCGAGAGCTGGTCGACCGCGCTGGTGCCATAGGCCAGCGCCACCGGCAGCACGCCGGCGCTGCGCAGGCCATCGACCAGCGCCTGGGCGGTGGCCACGTCCGGTACCTGGCTGAGGCCGCCGAAGTCCAGGATCACCGCGGCACGGCCGAACAGTTTCGGGGCGCGGGTCACCCGTTCGCGCATTTCCTGCACGAGCCGTTCGACATCGAGGGTCCGCACGCGCAGGTTGGCGATGCCGACCTGGCCGATCTTCAGTTCACCTGCCTGTTCGTAATCGAAATTCACCGCCACGCTCAGGTCCCCGTCGGCCGCTGTGCCTGCGCCGGCAGCTGCCGGTCGCGTGTCCATGCCACATCCGGCAGCTTGCCGCCGTAGGTCTCCTGTACCCACGGGTAGCTGCACAGTTCCTTGGCCAGCATGCTGGCGCGCACATCGACCTGCGGCATGGTGTTCTGGCCCAGCTCGCGGAAGCCGAAGCTGCCGTGGAACAGCAGGGCGGCATCGGCACCATGGTCGAGGAAGACTTCGCAGGTCATCTGCGGGTAGCGCAGCTCGGCGAAGCTCTGCGCATCGGCGTAGAACGCCCTGCCGACGCCACCACCGCGGCGGCGGCTGGCGACCACGATGCGGTCGATATAGAAGAACGGGGTGTCCAGCTGCTGCTTGAACCAGGCGAAGTTGCTGCTGTCGTGCTGGCTGTCGCTGCCGAAGCCGATCAGGAACCCGGCCAGGTTGCCGTCGCGCTCGGCGACGCGGAAGTACTCAGCGGTTTCATAGAACAGGCGCAGGCGTGCGGCATCCAGCGGAAGGATGGCCAGGCCAGCGTTGTTGTTCAAAGCCAGGACGGAATCGAGCTCGTGCTCGCGCACGTCGCGGATGACAATCGACATTGTGACTCCGTGGGGTAACGCGGTTGGTCCTGCAACGGACCCTGCGCACGATTATTGCATGGGTGGCTGGCGGGGGCACGCCCGTCGCCATGACTTCTGCCCGGGGGCAGGAGCGCTGGTTCAGCCTAAGATGCCTCCATGTTGGGATATCTCAGCCAAATCCGAGTCCTGCGCCTGGCCGGCCTGTTCACCTGGGTCATGGTCGGCCTGCCCGTGGTGTATTCCCAGTACGAGTCGATGCTGCGGCACGACGGCAGCGGCATCGACAGCTGGTCCCTGTGGCTGTTTGCCGCCTACCTGTTCTTCGGCGCCGGCTACTTCTGGCTGACCCGTGGCCTGCGCGACAGCAGCCAGGCCGCCTGGTACGACCGGGTGGTGCTGGTGGTACTGACCGGCTCGGCCCTGGGCGTCAGCTACCTGAGCGGTTCGGGCCTGGGCAGCATCCTGATGATGGTGGCCGCCGGAGTGATCCCGTGGATGCTGCCCGTGCGCAGTGGGGTGATCTGGTTGCTGCTCAGCCAGCTGGCGGTGCTGCCGGTCTACTATCTGATTCTCGACATGCCGTTGTTCGAGGCACTCATGCAGTCGCTGCTGTATGGCGGCTTCTCCATGTTCATGTTCGTGACCAGCCTGGTCGCACGGCAGCAGACCGACGCCCGCGACGAGCAGCGCCGGCTGAATGCGGAGCTGAGGGCAACCCGCGCCCTGCTGGCCGAGAGCGCACGGGTCAACGAGCGCACCCGCATCTCGCGCGAGCTGCATGACCTGCTGGGGCATCAGTTGACCGCGCTGACCCTGAACCTGGAAGTGGCCGGCCATCTCGCCGAAGGCAAGGCGCTGGACCACGTGAAACGCTCGCACACGCTGGCCAAGCTGCTGCTGGGCAATGTGCGCGAAGTGGTCAGCCAGCTGCGCGAGACCAGCGCCATCGACCTGGCTGCCGCGCTGCGCCCGCTGACCGAGAACGTGCCCTCGCTGGACATCCAGTTGGACATCGAGGACCCCCTGAACGTGGAGGATCCGCAGCGGGCCCACGTGCTGCTGCGCTGCACCCAGGAGATCATCACCAATACGGTGCGCCACTCCGGGGCCCGTCATCTGTGGATCCGGGTGTACCGTGAGGCACCGGACCGGGTGGTGGTCGAGGCGCGCGACGACGGTGTCGGCGCGGAAATGGTCAATGTGGGCAATGGCTTGCGCGGGATGCGCGAGCGCCTGCAACAATGCGGTGGCCAGCTGCAGGTGGAAACCCGCCCCGGCGAAGGCTTCTGCCTGCGTGCGACGGTGCCGGCAACCGTGCTGGTGGCCGCCCTTACCAAGGTTCCTGAAGGAGTGCGTTGATGATTCGCGTCTGCCTGGTCGACGACCAAACCCTGGTGCGGCAGGGAATCCGCTCGCTGCTGGCGCTGGACGACGGCATCGAGGTGGTGGCCGAGGCCGGCGACGGCCGGCAGGCGGTCGAACTGGTGCCCCAGGTCCGTCCGGATGTGGTCCTGATGGACATGCGCATGCCGGTGATGTCCGGGCTGGAGGCGCTTCAGGTCCTGTCGCGGCTGGAACAGCTGCCGCCGACCATCATCCTGACCACCTTCGACGACGACCAGCTGGTGCTGGCGGGCCTGAAGGCCGGCGCCAAGGGGTATCTGCTCAAGGACGTGACCCTGGACCAGCTGGTGGGCGCCATCCGCACCGTGGCTGACGGCGGATCGCTGGTGCAGCCGGCGGTGACCCAGCGGCTGCTGTCCGGGCTGGAACACATGCGCAATGATTTCGTCAGCCTGGACCGGCCGGACCCGCTGACCGACCGCGAGACGGAGATCCTGCGGCTGATGGCCAGCGGCTTCTCCAACAAGGAGATCGCCAATTCGCTGGGCGTGGCCGAGGGCACCATCAAGAACCATGTGTCCAACATCCTGTCCAAGCTGGGCGTGCGCGACCGTACGCGGGCCGTCCTGAAGGCGTTCGAACTGCAGCTGGTCTGACGAAAAGCCTTTTGCGCCAAAGGTTTGGCCGGCATTCCCGGGCCCCGGGACGGGCTGCCCCCTACATGCGGGGCGGCCGGATGCGCTACCCTGCCAATCCTTTGTCCATACAAATACGCAGCCGGCAGGGAAACCGGTGCGCCAATCGCGATAAACAATGCCCGCGAAGCCTGCTAGGATTGGCGCTTCGCTTCAATCAACCCGGCCGTGGGATCGGCCCCGGAGACTCCTGAATGACCCGTATTATCGAGTTCCTGATCGCCTTGGGGATCGTGGCTGGCCTGTTCGTCATCATTGGCGTATGTCTGCCGGGCGAGCGCCACATCACCGAAAGCATCGAGACCAACCGCAAGATGACGATCGTGTACGACACGGTCAGCAGCCTGCGCCGCTTCAAGGACTGGAACCCGCTGGTACTGCGCGATCCCGCCGTTGAACTGAAGCTGTCCGGCCCGGCCTCCGGCGTCGGTGCCACCCTCGACTTCTCCTCCAAGGACCTGGGCAACGGTTCCTGGAAGGTGACCGAGGCCGAAGAGAACAAGCGTGTTGTGATCGCCATCGAAGACCCGACCAAGGGTCACGACAAGGTCACCACCTTCAATCTGGAGCCGACCGGCAAGGGCGGTCGCAACGTCAAGATCACCCAGGACTACTCGGTGAAGTACGGCTTCGACCTGTTCGGTCGCTATGCCGGCCTGTATGTCAGCCGCCAGATCGGCGACGACATCAAGCTGGGCCTGTCGCGCATGGCGAACATGCTGGCCACCGTGCCGAACGTCGACTACCGCACTCCGGAAGCGCCGCTGACCGATCTGGGTATCGTGCAGGTGCCGGCCGAAGACCTGCTGGTCGTCAACGCCGGCAACGTCGACCGCGGCCAGGACACCATCACCAAGTCCATCAAGGACAACCAGGAGTGGATCAAGCGCGTGATGGAGGCCAATGGCCTTGAAGCCGCCGGTCCGTTCCGCATCATCACCACCGATTTCGGTGCCGAGAAGTACGCCTTCGACATCGCACAGCCGGTGAAGAAGAAGGGTACCGAAGGTGCCACCGGTGAGGAGCTGACCGTCAAGATCGACGGTGGTGCCCCGGTCAAGTACGTGCATGTCGCCCCGCATCGTTCGGCGCATGCGGCCTACACCGGTCACATGGCCGGCCTGGACGTGGCCCGCAACGGCCTGCGTGCGTGGGCAGTGACCTCGGGCAACGAAGTCATCGACCGTCCGTACGAATCGTGGAAGGACGGCGTGGATAAGTCGTTCACCCAGGAAGGCACCTACGACATCTACTGGGCCGTCAAGTAAGCGCTGGCTGACCCATGTAGTGTTGAACACGAAAACGCGCCGCTTCCTGCGGCGCGTTTTTTTTCATCCCGCGTCCGCCGCCGGGCGGGCGCCGCGCAAGGAGCAGTCATGTTCAATCTGGAACGACGTGCGCGTAAGCCCTCGCTGCTGGCCTGCATCGGTGCGCTGTTGGCGGCCGCTTCGATCGGCCTGTCGGCCTATGCCTCGCATGGCGTGTCCGATCCGCAGGCGCAGCAGCATCTGAACATGGCGGCGCTGTATGCGTTCGCCCATGGTGCCGTGCTGGTTGCAGTGGGACGGCGCGCGCAGGGCGTGATCGCACATCTGGCGCTGTACGTGCTGCTGCTGGGCGTCGTGCTGTTCTCCGGCAGCCTGGTGGGCAGCGCGCTCTGGCAGTGGCCTACCCGGCTGGCGCCTGTGGGCGGCACCAGCCTGATGGTGGGATGGGTGTTGCTGGCGATCGACGCCCTGCGGCGGTGAGGGCAGTGCGGGGAGGGGCTCAGCCGTTGGCCGGTCTCCAGCACCAGTGCCAGGGCTCGTAGACGATCCCGTGCGGGTTGCCGCGCGGGTAGCTCAGGTGGAATCCATGCCCGCGGGCGTGCGCCTGCAGCCACGCGAACGCATCGGTACGCTCGAACGATTCCTCTGCAGGTGCATCGCCCGGGGTGCCGATATCCAGCGCGTGCCCGCTGTGGTGTTCGCTGAAGCCCGGCGCGGCGTTGACCTTCAGGATCTCCGCCACGCTCAGGCCGCGGCCGCGCTTCCGCTCGAAGATTCCCAACTGGTACGCATGGCTGCGGAAGCCGGAAATGGCATCCAGGGCAACGCCATCGCGGGCCGCGTGCAGGCGCATCCGCCGCCACCCCTGCGCCGCGTCGCGGCGCAACCACAGGGGCCGCGAAAAGCGATCGCGGCCGGCGAAATGCAGCAGGCACGGCTCGGCTTCCAGCGGCAGCCCGGTGTCATCCGCGTAACCCTGCGCATCCAGGCCAAGGTGCTGCAGGCGTTGCTGCAAGCCCGCCAGGGGCAGCCATCGCTGCTCCAGTGCCGCAGCGAAAGGGCGTGACGCGCGGGCATCCAGCAGTGCCAGCGCCTCCTCCACGCCAGGCTCGTGCGGCAGGCGCGGCACCAGCGAATGAACGCCCTGCGTCAGCACGGCGGCCAGATAGCGGCCATCGCGCTTGCGCCGCAGCACCCAGCGGGCCCGCGCCAGCAGGCGTGCATCGAGGTTGCTGCGCGCGCGCAGCAGATCGGCCGGCCACAGTTCGATGGCCTCGGTGTTCAGCAGCAGCAGCGGTCGGCGATGCATGTCCGCAGCTTACTGCCGTGGCGGGGCTGCGGCCACCTTGCGCAGGGCGTCAAGCAATGCCTGTGGGCGTTCCATGCTCAGCAGCAGGGTGCTGCCGCCGCGCACCGGAATCGCCAGCGTGCGGTGACGGTCGGTGACCAGGGCGAAGCCCTTGCCGCCGCCCTGCAGCCGCATATGCCCGGAATAGAAGCCGGGCATCGAGTAGCCGTTGGTCTTGAAGCGGATGCCATAGCGGCGGTCCTGCGCCAGGTCCACCACCTCGGCCTGGTCCAGCAGCATGTCGCGCACCGGTGTACGCCGTCGGTACAGCGTCGAACGCACATCCAGCACGCCACCCACCAGCTCCACGCGGCGGCGGAAGAACGAAGTACCCAGGCCCACGCCGATCAGCACCAGCACGGCGATGCTCCATGCCGCGCTGCCGTTCATCAGGAAGAACGGCGGCGACACGGTGACTTCCATCCATGGTGCAGGCGCACGCGTGCGGCTGAACTGCACGTACACGCTGATGACCAGCACGGCCAGCACCGGCAACAGCACCCACAGCACGCGCAGGGGTGAACTGCCAGCCAGCTCGAACGGACGGGCTTCATTGGGGCTCATCGTTGTGCCTCCACCCATCGGGCGATGTCATCGATCAACCCCGCATCGACATGGCCGGGCCGGGTGTACTCCTTCAACGAACTCGGGCCGCTGCCAGCGATGCCGATGTGGTTCAGCGCCGGATAGGTCCGCCACTGCACATCGTCGCGCCGGGCGAGGGCCTTCTGCCAGAGTGCCCAGTCGGCATCGGGAACCTGGAAATCGCGCCCGCCATGCAGCATCAGCAGCGGTGCGCGCAGCCGCTGTGCATCGGCGCGGGCATCTACGGCTTCGATGCTCTTCCAGAAGGACTGCGGAACGCCGAGTGGCAGTTCGCTGGCGGGTACCGGCGTGCTGCCACGTGCTGCGGCGATCTGGCTGTCCAGTTTGTCCAGCAGCGCCTGACCGGCCGCGCTGATGTCGCCGTCCAGGCTCAGCAGGTAGCGGTTCTGTTCCGGCAGCAGGTCCAGCAGCGTGCGCGCGGGAGCGGCCCACAGGATGGCGCCACGCGCCTGTGGCCAGCGGCTGGCGATGCGTGGCGCAAGCATGCCGCCCTGGCTGTGGCCGAGCACGAACACGCGGCGGCCGTCGATGCGCGGGTCGCTGGCGACGGCCTCCAGTGCCGCCACCGCATCGTCGGTGGATTCGTCATCGACAGTGAAGGTGCCGCTCTGGAAATCCTGGGGCCGGGCGAGAGTGCGCTTGTCGTAGCGCAGTACCGCGATTCCGTGCGCGGCGAGGCCACGGGCGATATCGAGGAAGGGACGGTTGCCGCCGATGGTTTCGTCACGGTCCTGCGGGCCCGAGCCGTGCACCAGCACCACTGCCGGGAACGGGCCTTTGCCCTTGGGCAGCGCCAGCGTGCCGGGCAGCGCACCGCGTGTCTGCGGCACACTGAAATCAACTTCGCTGTAGGTCGCATCGGCCGGCGGCGGCGGTGCCTTGGCCGCGGGGGCGGGGCGCAGCAGCAGGCCGGCGACCTTGTCCTGTGCATCCACGGCCACCTGCGCGATCACCGCGCCACCGGTGAACTGCAGCGGAACTTCCACCAGGTGCAGGCCCTGCTGCTCGCTGCTGCGGGCCTGGCCGCGCTGCTGCAGTTCGCCCAGGGACCGCCACACGCTGTCGAGCTTCTCGGCGGGAACGGCACGGGCCATCTGCGGGGTCAGCATCGCCTCCGCATCGGCGATGCGGCCGGCCTGCAGGTGGTCCAGCAACCGGGCGGCAACCTGCTGCGGTTCGGCGGCGAATGCGCCACCGCTCAGCAGCGCCAGTGAAAGGGCGAACAGCGAACGGCGGGTCTTCATGGTCAGAGCTCCTTCTTGAAGACCAGCACCGCTGCGCTCATCGGCGCGGGGATCACGATGTTGACCAGCTCCCAGCCAAGCTGGCCCTGCTTGTTCAACGCCTCCTGCACGGCTTCGGTCTTCATGCTGCCCATCAGCGTCGAGGGCACTTCCAGGGTCTGGTACGTCCAGCGCTTGCTCATTCCTTCTCCTCCTGAGGTGGCTTGGGATGCGGCAGCCTGCCGGCCTTGCGCAGCGCGTCGCGCAGCAGGTACTCGATCTGCGCGTTGAGGCTGCGCAGTTCGTCGTCGGCCCAGCGCTGCGCCGCGGCCAGGACGTCGGCGTTGATGCGCAGTGGATAGGCTTTCTTCTCGCTCATGGATGCTCCTGGCGGGGCGGTGGGGCGCCCCGTTGCGAGGGTGATTCAGTACAGCGAACCGGCGTTGACGATCGGCTGCGTGCCCCGGTCCGAACACAGCACGGTCAACAGGTTGCTGACCATGTGCGCCTTGCGTTCCTCGTCCAGCTGCACCACGCCGTTCTTCTGCAGTTCGCCCAGGGCCATCTCGACCATGCCGACCGCACCGGCAACGATGCGCGTGCGTGCCGCGATCACCGCGTTGGCCTGCTGGCGCTGCAGCATGGCCTGGGCGATTTCGGCAGCATAGGCCAGGTGGCTGATGCGTGCGTCGATCACCTGCACGCCGGCGTCGGCCAGGCGCTCGGCCAACTCGTTCTTCAGGTGCTGGGAGATCTCGCTGGCGTGGCTGCGCAGCGCCAGCTGGCCCTCTTCATGCTGGTCGTAGGGATAGCTGGTGGCCATCGCGCGCAGCGCCGATTCGGACTGGATGTGCACGAAGCTCTCGTAGTCGTCCACGTTGTAGACCGCTTCGGAGGCATCGACCACCTGCCAGACGATCACTGCGGCGATCTCGATCGGGCTGCCATCGAGCTCGTTGACCTTCAGCTTGCCGCTTTCGAAATTGCGCACGCGCTGGCTGACGTGGCGCTTGCTGTAGAAGGGGTTGTTCCAGCGCAGGCCATTGTCTTTCACGGTGCCGACGTACTTGCCGAACAGGCTCACCACCGCGGCCTGGTTCGGCTGCACGGTGTACAGGCCCGCCAGCGCGAACAGCGCCACCACCGCGACCAGCGCGCCAACCAGCATCATCAGCAGGTTGGGGGAGCCGGTCGACGCCTTGGCGGCGATGCCCAGCACGAACAGCACACCGCCGAAGACGGCGACGAGCAATGCGCCCGCCAGAGTGCCCAGGCCGTTGAGGGAGGACAGCGACTTCTCTTTCATGGCAGTACGTCCTTGAGGGTTCGAGGCGACGATATCAAATTGATATCAGATGGCGACTACCGTTCGTCGGGAACCGCCGCTGGACCGGCTAGAATGCCCACCCGCCTTCACATCACTGCCGGACCCCTCCATGGCCAAGCTCGGAACCCCCCTCTCGCCCTCCGCCACCCGTGTGCTGCTGCTGGGCTCGGGCGAACTCGGCAAGGAAGTGGCCATCGAGCTGCAGCGGCTGGGCGTGGAGGTGATCGCCGCCGACCGCTACGCCGATGCGCCCGCCATGCAGGTCGCGCATCGTTCGCACGTGATCGACATGCTGGACGCGATGGCGCTGCGCGCGCTGATCGCCCAGGAACAGCCCCACCTGGTGGTGCCGGAGATCGAGGCGATCCACACCGAGACGCTGGTACAGCTGGAACAGGAGCAGGGCCTGCGGGTGATCCCCACCGCGCGTGCCGCACGCCTGACCATGGACCGTGAGGGCATCCGCCGCCTGGCCGCCGAGACGCTGGGCCTGCCAACCTCGCCCTACCGCTTTGTCGATACCGAGGCGGAGTACCGCGCCGCCGTGGCCGCCATCGGCCTGCCGTGTGTGGTCAAGCCGGTCATGTCCTCCTCGGGCAAGGGACAGAGCACGCTGCGCAGCGAAGCGGACATCGCGCCGGCCTGGGAGTATGCGCAGACCGGCGGCCGCGCGGGCGCCGGCCGCTGCATCGTCGAGGGATTCATCGATTTCGACTACGAGATCACTCTGCTGACCGTGCGCCACGCGGCAGGTACCTCGTTCTGCGCGCCGATCGGTCATCTGCAGAAGGACGGCGATTACCGCGAGAGCTGGCAGCCGCAGCCGATGTCGGACAAGGCGCTGGCGCGCGCGGAGGAGATCTCGCGTGCGATCACCGATGACCTGGGTGGCTGGGGCCTGTTCGGCGTGGAGCTGTTCGTGAAGGGCGATGAAGTGTGGTTCAGCGAAGTGTCGCCGCGCCCGCACGACACTGGCCTGGTGACGCTGGTATCGCAGGAACTGAGCGAGTTCGCGCTGCACGCACGCGCCATCCTGGGCCTGCCGGTTCCGGTGATCCGCCAGAGTGGTCCGTCGGCATCCTGTGCATTGCTGGCGCAGGGCGAAGGCGTGCCGTACTTCAACAACGTCGCGGCCGCACTGCAGGTGCCGGATACGGCCGTGCGCCTGTTCGGCAAGCCGAGCGTGCACGGTCAGCGCCGTGTCGGCGTCACCCTGGCGCGCGCCGACACCATCGACGAGGCGCGCTCGATCGCCCGTGATGCCGCCGACGCCATCGGCGTCGAGCTGCGCCCGTAAGCCGGTAGCGCCGGGCCGCGCCCGGCGGCTCTCTGCAAGGCAGAGCAGCGCGCCTGGCGCCTGGGGTCACTTCACATCCACCCACACCAGGTGGTGGTCGCTGCCGTCGGCAATCTTCGCTTCAGGGCTGTTGCTGGCTGGCCAGAACACGCCGCTGCCTACGTACTCGAACCCGGTGGAAGGCAGTACGTAATCCAGTCGCAGGGTGCCGGACTTCGGACCAAAGTCGCCGGTGGCGTGGAAGGGCGCACCCTTGCGCACGATGCCCTTGGCGGCATAGGCGAGGCTGGTTTCCTCAGCCCCCGCGCTGCGCGGGGTGGGGTAGCGCAGTACGCGTGCGTTCTCGATCAGTTCGACGATCGCCTCGTGGCGGCCATCGCCGTCGACCGGGTCGTTGTTGAGATCGCCGAGGATCACGAAGCGTGCGTCCTGTGCCAGACCTCCGCACTGGCCCTTGTCGTCGCACAGCCAGGGCTTGTCACCCGCGGTGAGATATTCCTGCCACAGGCGCAGTTCGTCGTGGTTGCGCGCCGCGTTGCGCTTTTCCGGGCCGTCGAACACCGGTGGCGTCGGGTGCGAGACCAGCGCATGCACCACGCCGGCCGGGGTCTGCACCGGTACATCCCAGTGCGACTTCGACGACAGGCGCAGCTGCGACCACACGGCGTCGCTGTAGAAGCTCTGCCCGCTGCGCGGATCGACCGGACGGATCGCGCCCGGCATCGTGCTCCACTTCAGCAGCTGGAAGCTGCGTACCCTGGCTTCATCGATCGGGTAGCGCGACAGCACCAGCATGCCGTACTGGCCCGGGTGCAGGCCGTAGCCCCAGGCATCGTTGCCACGGCTGCGACCTTCGCCGCCGACCACGCCGTTGTTGTCCAGGTCCAGGCCACTGGGCACGCCGGTGTTGACCGGGGCCAGGTAGCGGTAGGCGAAGTGCAGCGGCGCGCCGCCGCCCGGCTGCGCCACTTCCAGGTAGCGCTTCTGGAACAGGTCGGCGGCGCGATGGGCGTCGTCGAAATCGAATTCGTTCAGCAGCACCAGGTCCGGGCGCACCTGCTGCAGCACGGCGGCAATCTTGCGCGCATGCGCGCTGTCGCCTTCAAGCTCCCTGATCAGGCCGCCGGCCTCATCGGAGTACAGCGACGTGTTGTAGGTGGCCAGGCGCAGCGATGCGGACGGTGTTTCGGTCATCGCAGGGGTCCTGGCAAGAGCAGGGGCCGCAGCGCCACACAGCAGGGCCAGGGCAAGAATCAGGGGTTGGGTGTTCATGCCGCCTATTGTGCACCCCGCCCGGTGTCAGCGGTTTGTCAGCGGCCGTCCAGATCGCGGTCGAAATCGTGCCAGCGACGGCCATCGTAGGCCTCCAGCGGACGGAAGCGGCGCTTGTAGTCCATTTTCTGGTGTTCACGGATCCAGTAGCCCAGATAGACGTGCGGCAGCCCTTCGCGACGCGCCCATTCGATCTGCTGCAGGATGGCGAACGTGCCCAGTCCCCGCGCTGCGTGGTCTGGATCGAAGAAGGTATAGACCGCCGAAAGGCCGTGCTCGGTGACATCGGTGACGGCCACTCCGAGCAGCTGGCTGGGCCGGCCATCGTGGCCCGGCAGGCGCATCTCCAGGAAGCGGGTGTGCGACCAGCTGCCGATCAGGAACTGCTCGAACTCGTGCGGGCCATGATCGTCCATGCCGCCGTTGGCGTGGCGGTGCACCAGATAGCGGTGGTAGAGGGCAAACAGATCCTCGCGCGCAGTGGCGGCGGTGATCCGCACCTCCAGGTCGGCGTTGCGGGTGGCGCAGCGACGCTGGCTGCGGTCCGGCGCGAACCGGGTCACCGGAATCCGTACCGCCACGCAGGCATGGCACTGCGCGCAGTGGGGCCGATAGACCAGGTCGCCGCTGCGGCGGAAGCCCCAGCTGAGTGCGAGTGGATACAGGCCGCCCAGGCGACGGTCGTGGGGATCCATCACCAGGTCGCGCGCCACCCGGTCCGGCCAGTACCCGCAGGGGTGCTCGCCGGTCTGGAACAGCCGCAGTTCGTCGTCTCTGTCGCCGTGGATCGCCATGGCCACAGCATAGCCCCAGCGTGTCGCAATGAACGCGACTGTCCGCCGGATGAACGGAACTGGCGGTTGCGTCAACCGCCGTCGCGGCCGGGCGTTGTTGTCATTCGAGGGTGAAGTGATCACCCCGACGCAACCTCATCCCCAGGAGTGACCTCATGATCCGTACCCCCCTGCTGCTGGCCCTGCTGCTGGCCACGTCCGCCTCCGGTGTCGCGCTGGCGGCGACTCCCCCGACCGCACCGGCACAGCGTCCGGCCAAGCTGGACACCAACGGCGACGGTGTCATCGACCGCAGCGAGGCCGCGGCCAACCCACGTCTGGCGGCCAAGTTCGACGAACTGGACCGCAACAAGGACGGCAGGCTGTCGCGCGATGAAATGCCGCGCTGGCAGCATGGTCGTCGTGGCGGCCATGGCGGCGAGCGCTGGGCCAGGCTGGACACCGACAAGGACGGCCGCATCAGCCGCGAAGAGGCCAAGGCCGATCCGCGCCTGGCGGCACGTTTCGATCAGCTCGATCTCAACAAGGACGGCTATCTGGACAAGGCTGATCGCGAGCTGCGCATGAAGCAGCATCGCGACGCCTGGTTCGCCGCTGCCGACACCAACAAGGACGGCCAGTTGAGCAAGGCCGAATTCGATGCGGCGAAGGGCCCGATGCATGACGGCCCGCGCCACGGGGGCCCGCGTGACGGCGCCGCACCGAAGCCGCAGCGCTGATCGCGGCGCAACGTTCAACGACGACGCCGGCAGACTGCTGGCGTCGTCCGTTACAGGCGACCGCTGTCGAGCAGCGTATAGGCCACCAGGGCGATCACCAGCAGGTTCATCGCGATGATGGCGCTGCGGCCGTACATCGCTTCGTACTTCCAGTTGATGCCCTTCCGCCCGCGCCGCGCTGCGTCGCGCACGATCAAGGGCCGCATCAGGCGCTGCAGCGGTCCCAGGCACTGATAGTTGACCGCGCCCAGGCCGATGGCCATGACCACCAGGTGTACCCATACCGGCGTCTGCAGCAGCACGACCAGCAGTATGGACAGGCAGCAGGCCATCACGGTCCAGGTGTTGAGATGGACGAAGCGCCGGACCTGGGCCCGCTCCGGTTCCGTTTCGGCGTAGGACAGCAGGAAGCGACCGCCCAGGTAGCTGCCCAGCACGCCGCCCAGCACGGCACCGGCGATCGCTGCCCAGTTGTGGGCCGGGACCAGATGCAGGTGCCCCAGCGCCGCTGTCAGCGATCCCATCGCGGTACCACCGGCTGCGCTGGCGCCGCCCAGCCCCAGCTTGCTGCCGCCAATGCCCACACCGGTGCCGAGCAGGATCGCGGCACTGGCCGTGCCGGGCGCAGCAATCAGCACCATCGAGACCACGGTGGTTGCGAAGGCGGCGCTGGGTGCGCTGCTGCGCGCGAATTCGCCGAAGCGCTGCAACAGTCCCTCGCGGACCTGCGCGCGGGCCCGCGACAGGCGCTTGCGCACCGCCGCATCACTCAGGCCCAGCAGGTCCGCCACCTGCTGCGAGCGCTGACCTTCCCGGTAGTAAAGCAGCAGGACTTCGCGGCTGTCGGTGGGCAGCGCCGAGATGATGTCCTCGGCGGCAACCTCCTCTTCCAGTCGCTGCAGGCGGTCGGCGGCAGTCGGCGAGGGGTCGGCCGCCATGCCCAGCGCAACTTCGGCGGCCTCGCCGCTCAGGGGCCTGCCGCGTTGTGCACGCAGCCAGTCGCGCGCGAGGTTGCGGGTGATCTGCCGCAGCCAGGGCAGGAAGCTGGTGGAACTGCGCAGCTGGTGCAGCTGCTGCCAGCCCTTCACGAACGCTTCCTGCGCGATGTCCTCGCTGGCCTGGCGATCGCCGGTGATGGCCAGGGCGATGGCGGTCACGGTGTTCTGGCAGGCGAGCACGATGCGCCCATAGGCGTGCTGGCAGCCACTGCTGGCCGCCGGCAGCTCGCGTTCAAGCGTCTCGTCGATCGTTGCAGCGAAAGTCGTCATGGCGGCAGCTCCTGCTGGATTGTGTCCCAAGACGGAGCTGCGCGCCCGATGTGACCGGCCCGCCTGCCGGTAGCGGGGGGGGGGGGGGGGGGGGGGTGGGGGGGGGGCCGCGGGGGGGGGGTTTGGGGGGCGCGGGGGCGGGGGGGGGCCGGCCCCCCCCGCTACCGGCGCGTCATTTCGAGGGCTGGATGCGGACCCGCACTTCTTCCTGTTCCGGCGCGGGCTGCTGCGGTTGCGTCTGTGGGGCGGGGGCGGGTGCTGCGGGGGCCGGGCCACCGCGGTGGCGCAGGCCGATCACCAGCGCCACGCCAGCGATCACCACCAGCAGCGCGATGCGGATCCGCCAGGCCCAGCTGCGCCCGCCGCTGCCGGCATCCGGCGTGTCGCGGAACGCGAACTCGGCCGTGGGATGGTCGCGGCGGGTGGTATCGAGCAGGCGTGCATCGCGCAGGATGTCGCGCGCACGCGGCTGGTCGTCGGCGCGCACGATCCAGACCGCTGGATAGCCCTGCGTATTGCCCAGGTCGGTATAGCTGAACTGGCCGCGCCGCCGGGTCTTGTACGAGCGACCATTGGTCACCTTCACTTCGATGCCATGGCTGCGCAGGAGCTCGGCCACGCCCTCGACGGTTTCCACACGCTGGCTGCTGAAGATCTGACGCATCGGATCAGTCCTTGGCCGGCACGGCGGCCGCTGCAGTCTGGTCGGGAACCACGCGGATCAGGCCCTCCTGTGCCGTGCTGGCCACCAGCACGCCATTGCGGGTGAAGAACTGGCCGCGGGCGAGGCCGCGCGAATCCTGCGCACTGGGGCTGTCCAGCGAATAGAGCAGCCAGTCGTCGGCGCGGAACGGGCGGTGGAACCAGATCGCGTGGTCGAGCGAGGCCATCTGCACGTGCGGATGGTAGTAGCTGATACCGTGCGGGAAGGTCGCCGTGCCCAGCAGATGGAAGTCGGACGCGTAGGCCAGCAGCGCCTGGTGCAGCTCGGGGGCATCGCCGACCGGTTCGCTCAACCGCATCCAGACCTGGTGATAGGGCGGGCGCTTGGGCGGATTCAGTTCGTCGCGGGGATAGACGTGGCGGAACTCGAACGGGCCACCGCGCGAGAGCCAGCGCTGCACTTTGATCGGCAGCCGCTCCAGCACTTCGGCCGGCAACGGGCGGTTCGGCTCGATGTCTTCCGGTTGCGGCACTTCGGGCATCTTGTGCTGATGCTCGGCACCGGTCTCCGCCTGCTGGAACGAGGCAGCACAGAAGAAGATCACCTTGCCATGCTGGATCGCGGTCACCCGGCGCACGGAGAAGCTGCCGCCATCGCGGGTGCGGTCCACGTCGTAGACGATCGGATGGTCGATGTTGCCGGCCCGCAGGAAATACGCGTGCAGCGAATGCACATGGCGCCCGTTGTCGACCGTGGCCTGGGCGGCGGCCAGCGCCTGGCCCAGCACCTGCCCGCCGAACACGTACTTGGTGCCGATGTCGCGGCTCTGTCCGCGGAACAGGTTGTCCTCCAGCCGCTCCAGGGTGAGCAGGTCGATCAGCTCGGAGACGACGGGTTCGGGCGTGTCGTTCAAGGGGGCGGCCACAACAATGAAGAGGCCTTGATTATACCGGTCCGGGGTCGGATCCCTTTCGCATTGCAGAAGGGGGCTGACCCCAGAGCGCGGAGACCGTTACTTGCCCAGCCGCGCCACCAGCGCCTGCAGGGCATTCTGTGCGTCCGGGGCGAACCAGGCCTCTACGAACCGGTCCAGCTGGATCAGGTCCGGGTGCAGCGCTTCGTGCAGGTCATTGCGGGCCACGGCGCGGGTCAGCAGCATCGGCTGCCGCGGCTGCCTGAGCAGGTTCTGCAGCCAGGCCACGGCGCGGGCGACCACCAGATCGCCCTCGGCCAGTTCGTCGACCAGGCCGATCTGCAGCGCCTGCTCGGCCGGCACCAGGGCGCCGGTGGTGAGCAGCACCCCCGCGCGGTGCACGCCGACGGTACGGCGCAGCAGGCGCTGGATGCCTTCCGGTGCGATCAGGCCGACCTGCACCTCGTTCAGTCCGATGGCATACGGGCGTGCCGGGTCGGCGCTGCGCGCCATCACCCGGTAATCGCAGCACAGGGCGAGCACGCAACCGCCGGCAGGGGCGTGGCCGGTGATCGCGGCGACCACCGGGATGCGGCTCTCGGCCAGCGTACGTACCGCGCCGAAGAAGGCATTCCAGGTATCCAGCAGCTTGTGCTTGTCATCGCCGTGGGAGAGCAGGTGTGGCACGTCCATGCCGCCGGTGAACACGCGCTCGCTGCCGGACAGCACGATGCCGTGCGCATCGTCGGCCATGGCCTGCTCGACGGCGTGGATCAGCTGCCGGCACAGGTCGGTGTCCAGCGCATTGACCGGCGGCCGCGCCAGGCGCAGTTCGCGGATGGGACCATGGTTGATCACCTCGATGAGCGTCGTCATGCTGCGGTCTCGTTGCGAAGAAGGAACGTGGGCGATGATAACCAAACCATTCGTTGGCGTACTGTTGCTTCTGTGTGCGTCCGCAGCAGCGGCGGCGGAATCGCGCTGTGTGACGGTGGAGCAGGGCTGGGTGCGCCTGCCGCCGAACCCGGCCATGCCGATGACGGCGGGTTACGGGACGATCGTGAACCGCTGCGCAGCGCCGGTAACGGTGGTGGGCGCGGGCAGCAGGGCCTTCGGCGACGTGTCACTGCACGAGACCACCGTGGTCGACGGTGTCAGCCGGATGCGCGAAGTCGAACGGCTGCCGATTGCAGCCGGGGCGCGCACCGAGCTCAAGCCCGGTGGCCTGCACCTGATGCTGATGGAAGGCGAGGGAGCTTTGAAGGAAGGGCAGGTCGTGCCGCTGCAGTTGCAGCTGGAGGGCGGTGGCACCGCCAGCGCAACGCTGACGGTACGCAAGGCCGCTCCATGATGCAGCGCCCGTTCCGCCGGGCATCAGGGTCGGACCGGCGTCGGTAGCGCCGGGCCATACCCGGCGGAGTGGGGCCGACCCGGGCCGGCACCCACCCGCAGTGCATCAGCTCGATGCGCTGCGGATCGCGTCCGGCAGCGGCGCGCTTTTGCCGGTCTGGGTATCCATCCAGACCACCACCACGTTGCCATCGGAGTACAGCTTCGACTCGTCCTGCTGGTCGACGATGCGGTGACCGATGGTGACGCTGCTGTTGCCCAGGCGCTCGACGAACAGTTCGACCAGGATGTCGTTGGGCCACACGATCGGCAGCCGGTAGTTGACGTTGGTCGCGGCCACCACCGGCGCGATGCGGTCGGTCATCGACACGCCTTCCACGCCCAGCATCCAGCGCACGCGCGCTTCCTCCAGGTAGGAGATGTACTTGGCGTTGTTCACATGGCCCATGCTGTCCATGTCGCGCCAGCGCACGCTGATCGGGATGCGGGCCAGGATCTTGTGTTCGCTGCTCATCAGGCGTCCTTCTTCTTGGTCGTGCTCTTGCTGGCCTTGCCGGTGCTCTTGGCGGCCACGGCCTTCTTCGTCACCTTCTCCGGCTTCACCTTGCGCGGCGGCCGGGCGTCTGGCTTGTTGGCCACGGCGGCCGGCTGCTCCGGGCGCGCACTGGTGGACGGCAGCATGCGTGCCAGGAACTGCCCGGTGTACGACTGCGGGCAGGCGGCCACGTCTTCCGGCGTGCCGGTGACCAGGATGGTGCCACCCCGGTGGCCGCCTTCCGGCCCCAGGTCGACGATCCAGTCGGCGGTCTTGATCACATCGAGGTTGTGCTCGATCACCACCACCGTGTTGCCTTCGTCGCGCAGCTTGTGCAGCACGCCCAGCAGCGCTTCGATGTCGTGGAAGTGCAGGCCGGTGGTCGGTTCGTCGAGGATGTACAGGGTGCGGCCGGTATCGCGGCGCGACAGCTCCTTGGACAGCTTCACGCGCTGCGCTTCACCACCGGACAGCGTGGTCGCGCTCTGTCCCAGCTTGATGTAGCTCAGGCCGACATCCACCAGCGTTTCCAGCTTGCGCGCGATCGACGGCACGGGCTCGAACAGCTTCAGCGCATCTTCGACGGTCATTTCCAGCACGTCGTTGATGTTGAAGCCCTTGTACAGGATCTCCAGCGTTTCGCGGTTGTAGCGCTTGCCGTGGCAGACATCGCAGGGCACATACACGTCCGGCAGGAAGTGCATCTCGACCTTGATCAGGCCATCACCCTGGCACGCCTCGCAGCGTCCGCCGCGCACGTTGAAGCTGAAACGACCCGGTGAATAACCACGCGCACGCGCTTCGGGCACCTGTGCGAACAGCTCGCGCAGCGGGGTGAACAGGCCGGTGTAGGTGGCCGGGTTCGAGCGCGGGGTGCGGCCGATCGGCGACTGGTCGATGTCCACGACCTTGTCGAACAGGTCCAGGCCATCGATCTCCTTGTACGGGGCGACCGGGTGCGAGGAGCCGTTGATCTCGTTGGCGGCCAGCGAGAACAGGGTGTCATTGATCAGCGTCGACTTGCCCGAGCCGGACACGCCGGTCACGCAGGTCAGCAGGCCCGAGGGAATCGACAGGTCCACGCCCTTCAGGTTGTTGCCGCTGGCGCCGCGCAGATGCAGGGTCATCTTCGGGTTCGGCCGGTGCCGCCGCGCCGGGATCTCGATCGAGCGCTTGCCGGACAGGTACTGGCCCGTCAGCGAACGGGGTGCATCCAGGATGTCCTGCAGGGTGCCCTGGCCGACGATCTCGCCACCGTGCACGCCCGCGCCCGGGCCGATGTCCAGCACGTAGTCGGCCAGGCGGATCGCATCTTCGTCATGCTCGACCACGATCACCGTGTTGCCGAGGTCGCGCAGGCGGGTGAGGGTGCCCAGCAGGCGTTCGTTGTCGCGCTGGTGCAGGCCGATCGACGGCTCGTCGAGCACGTACATCACGCCGACCAGGCCGGCACCGATCTGGCTGGCCAGGCGGATGCGCTGTGCCTCGCCACCGGAGAGGGTATCGGCCTTGCGCTCCAGAGTGAGGTAGTCCAGGCCCACGTCGACCAGGAAGCCCAGGCGTTCGCCGATCTCCTTGACGATCTTCGAGGCGATCTCGCCACGCCAGCCCGGCAGGCTCAGTTCGCTGAAGAACTTCAGGGCTTCGTCGATCGGCAGCACCACCAGGTCCGGCAGCGGCCGGTCGGCCACGAACACGTTGCGCGCAGCCTTGTTCAGGCGGGCACCGTTGCACTCGGGGCAGGCGCGCTCGCTGATGTACTTGCCGAGCTCCTCCTGCACGGCCGCCGACTCGGTTTCCTTGTAGCGGCGTTCCAGGTTGGGAATGATGCCCTCGAAGCGGTGCTTGCGCTGGGTGCGGCCGCCGGCTTCGGTGAAGTAGGTGAACGTGATTGCGTCCTCGCCGCTGCCATACAGCACGGCCTGCTGCACCTTGGCCGGCAGCGAGTTCCAGGCGGCATCGACGTCGAACTTGTAGTGACGTGCCAGCGAGGCGATCAGCTGGAAATAGTACGCATTGCGACGGTCCCAGCCACGTACTGCGCCGGCGGCCAGGGACAGCTCGGGATGCACGACCACGCGCGAGGGATCGAAGAATTCGGCCATTCCCAGGCCATCGCAACCGGGGCAGGCGCCCATCGGCGCGTTGAACGAGAACAGGCGCGGTTCCAGCTCCGGCAGCGAGTAATCGCAGACCGGGCAGGAGTATTTGGAGGAGAACAGGGTCGGCGCGCTGGCGGTGTTGTCCAGGCTCTGCACCGAGGCCATGCCGTCGCCGAGTTTCAGCGCGGTCTCGAAGCTCTCGGCCAGGCGCTGCTTGATGTCCTCGCGCGGGCGGAAGCGGTCGATCACCGCCTCGATGGTGTGCTTCTGGCGCAGCGCCAGCGGCGGCACCGCGTCGATCTCATGCAGCTCGCCATCCACGCGCACGCGCACGAAGCCCTGTGCGCGCAGCTGGTCGAATACCTGCGCGTGTTCGCCCTTGCGATCGCGGATCACCGGGGCCAGCAGCATGTAGCGCTGTTCCGGGTCCAGCGTCAGCACCTGGTCGACCATCTGGCTGACCGTCTGCGCTTCCAGCGGATAGCCGTGGTCGGGGCAGCGCGGCGTGCCGACGCGGGCGTACAGCAGGCGCAGGTAGTCGTAGATCTCGGTGATCGTGCCGACCGTCGAGCGGGGGTTGTGCGACGTCGACTTCTGCTCGATCGAGATCGCCGGAGACAGGCCCTCGATGTGGTCCAGGTCCGGCTTCTCCATCACGCTCAGGAACTGCCGGGCGTAGGCCGACAGCGACTCGACGTAGCGACGCTGGCCTTCGGCGTAGATCGTGTCGAAAGCCAGCGACGACTTGCCCGAGCCGGACAGGCCGGTGATCACGATCAGCTTGTCGCGGGGCAGGTCGAGGTCGAGGTTCTTCAGGTTGTGCGTCCGCGCGCCGCGGATGCGGATGAAATCCATCGCCATGGGGAATCCGGTTGTGGGGGCGTTGGCTGGGTGCCGGGCCAGCAGGGAACGGCAATCGGTCAGCCTACCGAGGTGACCAGATGGGGGCAATGGGCGACAATGCCAGCCCGGTGTCTCACCTTCTGAGACAGGCCGACAGGTGGGGGTCAGATCCCTTTTCACAACGTGAAAAGGGATCTGACCCCGTTCCGGCCGGGCCTCCCAGGCCGTTCAGGGGTTGACTTGACCCGCGGCCGTTGATCTGCGTACAATTCCGCTCCTGTCCGCCCTCGATGGCGGCAGCTCAGACCACAATAACTACAGAGGAAGGCCTGGTCATGTACGCAGTACTGGTCACCGGCGGTAAGCAATACCGCGTGGCGCAGGGCGAAAAGCTCCGCGTTGAAAAGCTCGAAGTCGAAGTCGGCAGCGAGATCAAGTTCGACAACATCCTGATGCTGGGCGACAGCGATGGCGTGAAGCTGGGCGATGCGCTGAAGGGCGCCGCCGTCACCGCCAAGGTTCTGTCCCAGGGTCGTGCTGACAAGGTCCGGATCATCAAGTTCCGTCGCCGCAAGCACCACATGAAGCGCCAGGGTCACCGTCAGTACTACACCGAAATCGAGATCACCGGCATCGCCGGCTAAGCATCAGGAGAAGCAGTCATGGCACATAAAAAGGGCGTAGGCTCCTCGCGCAACGGTCGCGACTCCAACCCGAAGTACCTCGGCGTCAAGATCTTCGGCGGCCAGGCCATCGAAGCAGGCAACATCATCGTGCGTCAGCGCGGCACCCAGTTCCACCCGGGTTCCGGCGTCGGCCTGGGCCGTGACCACACCCTGTTCGCCCTCGTGGACGGCAAGGTGGAGTTCTCGGTCAAGGGTCCGAAGAAGCGTCGCACCGTCAGCATCGTCTCGGCCGAAGCCTGATCCAGGCATCCGCCGGCACCCGTGCCCCGGCATGGGAATGCTGCATGAAGAGCCCCGCTTCGGCGGGGCTTTTCGTTAGAGTAAAAGCAAGACCGGCTGCGCCGGGTTGCCCGCCATCGGCTGGCATTACATTCAAGGCGACGGCAGGTTGGCCGCGCCCATCGCAGGCATCGAAACAATGAAACTGGTAGACGAAGCAGAAATCGAAGTGTTCGCCGGCAACGGCGGCAACGGCTGCATTGGCTTCCGTCGCGAGAAGTTCATTCCGCTCGGCGGCCCGGACGGCGGCGACGGCGGTGCGGGCGGCAGCGTGTACATCCGCGCCGACGAAAACCTGAACACCCTGGTCGACTTCCGCCATGACCGCATCTTCAGGGCGCAGCGCGGCGAGAACGGCATGGGCCGGCAGGCCTATGGCAAGGGCGGCGAAGATCTGACCATCACCGTGCCGGTCGGCACCGTGGTCATCAACGTCGCCACCGATGAAATCATCGGCGACCTGACCCAGCACAACGACCGCCTGCTGGTGGCCAAGGGCGGCAGGGGCGGCCTGGGCAACATGCACTTCAAGAGCTCGACCAACCGTTCGCCGCGCCAGGCGCTGCCGGGCGAGCCGGGCGAAGAGCGCACGCTGAAGCTGGAACTGAAGCTGCTGGCCGACGTCGGCCTGCTGGGCTTCCCCAATGCCGGCAAGAGCACCCTGATCCGCGCTGTCTCGGCGGCGACGCCGAAGGTGGCCGACTACCCGTTCACCACGCTGTACCCGAATCTGGGCGTGGTGAAGGTCGAGAACTACCGCAGCTTCGTGATTGCCGACATTCCGGGCCTGATCGAGGGTGCGGCCGACGGTGCCGGTCTGGGCGCGCAGTTCCTGCGCCACCTGCAGCGCACCCGCCTGCTGCTGCACCTGGTGGACATCTCGCCGATGGAGGGTGGCGTGGAAGGCATCTCCCCGGTCGAGCAGGTGCGCGCGATCGAGCGCGAGCTGGAAAAGCACGATCCGGAACTGCTGGAAAAGCCGCGCTGGCTGGTGCTGAACAAGGCTGACCTGATGTTCGAGGACGAGGCCAAGGCGGCGGCCGAGCAGATCGTGGCCGAGCTGGGCTGGAAGGAGCCCTGGTTCCTGGTTTCCGCCCTGGGGCGCGAAGGTACCTTCCCGATCATGAGCCGGATCATGGCCTTCTTCGATCGGCAGAAGGAAGAGGAGCTGGAGGCCCGCAACGCGCAGTAAGGGCGTTGTGGCTCCCGCCAGAAAAGCCCGGCTTCGGCCGGGTTTTTTGTTGGTTGCGATGCAGGCAGCAGCCGAGCATGGGCTCGGCTCTACGGAAAACGGGGAGGCGGCGGAGTGCAGGCAACAAAAAACCCGGCCGGAGCCGGGCTTTTGCGTGTCGCCGGGACGGCAGCCCCGGCGGCAACCGGATCAGGCGGCCTTGAGGGCCTTGATGCGGTCGTTCAGGCGGCTCTTGTGGCGAGCAGCCTTGTTCTTGTGGATCAGGCCACGCGCGCTGAAGCGATCCAGGATCGGCTGGGCAACGGCGAAGGCGGCTTCGGCGCCGGCGGCATCGTTGGCGTCCAGCGCCTTGATCACTTTCTTGACAGCGGTGCGCAGCATCGAGCGCTGAGCCACGTTGCGCGCGTTGCGCACGACGGTCTGCTTGGCGCGCTTCTTGGCGGACTTGATATTGGCCACGGTGGTGGTTTCCTGAAAAAATCGGTGTTATGGGAACAGCAAGCTGGCTAGTATGATGGCGCGGGAAATGTACGTCAAGTCGATTGTCAAGAGGGACGTTGAGTGAGTTCACCGAAGATGTTGCGGGGCCTGCTGTCGTTCAGCAGCATGACCATGGTCTCGCGGGTGCTCGGACTTGTCCGGGACCAGGTGATCACCACCACGTTCGGCACCAATGCGGTTACCGATGCGTTCTGGGTGGCGTTCAGGGTACCCAATTTCCTGCGTCGCCTGTTCGCCGAAGGCTCCTTCGCCACCGCCTTCGTGCCGGTGTTCACCGAGGTGAAGGAGACCCGCAGCCACACCGAACTGCGCGAACTGATGTCACGCGTGGCGGGCACCTTGGGCGGGACGCTGCTGGTGGTCACCGCGCTGGCGTTGATCTTCGCTCCCCAGCTGGCGGTGGCGTTCTCAAGTGGCGCTGATACCGACCCGGTCAAACAGACCCTGCTGGTCGATCTGTTCCGCCTGACCTTCCCGTTCCTGTTGTTCGTCTCGCTCACCGCGCTGGCCGGCGGGGCGCTGAACAGCTTCCAGCGCTTCGCGATGCCGGCGCTGACCCCGGTCATCCTCAACCTGTGCATGATCGCCGGCGCGCTGTGGTTGGCGCCGCAACTCGGCGGCACCCCGGAAAAGCAGATCCTGGCGCTGGGCTGGGCCGTGCTGGCGGCCGGTATCCTGCAGCTGCTGTTCCAGCTGCCCTCGCTCAAGGGCATCAATCTGCTGACCCTGCCGCGCTGGGGCTGGAACCACCCGGGTGTGCGCAAGGTGCTGACCCTGATGGTGCCGACCCTGTTCGGTTCCTCGGTGGCGCAGATCAACCTGCTGCTGGACACCCTGATCGCCGCCAAGCTGACGGATGGCTCGCAGTCCTGGCTGTCCCTGGCCGACCGCTTCCTGGAGTTGCCGCTGGGGGTGTTCGGCGTGGCCCTGGGCACGGTGATCCTGCCGGCGTTGGCCCGCCACCACGTCAGCACCGACCGCGAGGGCTTCTCGCGCTCGCTCGACTGGGGCCTGCGCATGACCCTGCTGATCTCGGTGCCGGCCATGCTGGGCCTGGTGCTGCTGGCTGAACCGCTGATCGCCACGCTGTTCCAGTACCGCCAGTTCACCGCCTTCGATACCCGCATGACCGCGCTGTCGGTGTATGGCCTGAGCTTCGGCCTGCCCGCGTTTGCCCTGTTGAAGGTGGTCCTGCCGGCCTTCTATGCCCGCCAGGATACCCGCACCCCGGTACGTGCCGGCGTGGCCGCGCTGGTGGCCAACATGGTGTTCAACTTCGTCCTGCTGGCCGTGCTGTATCAGGTGATGGTGCCGGACGCGCTGAAGGCGCAGGGTGTGATGACGGCCATCGGCAAGCAGCCCGGCCTGCATCTGGCGCTGGGCATTGCCAGTGCGTTGTCCAGTTACCTGAACCTGGGCCTGCTGTGGTACTGGCTGGGCAAGACCGATGTCTACCAGCGTCTGCCGGGCTGGGGCAGCTACCTCGTGCGGCTGCTGGTGGCGTGCGCGTGCATGGTCGGCGTGCTGCTGGCCCTGCTGTACTGGATGCCGGCCTTCACCGGGATGGACAAATGGCACCGGATCGGCGGCCTGATCCTGCTGGTGGGGGGCGGTGGCCTGACCTATCTGTTGGCGATGCTGGCCATGGGCTTCCGCCCGCGCGACCTGCGCGGGCATTGATCGTCGCCTGCGGCGGCTATACTTCAGGGTTACACCATTGAAGCGGCGGCCCCGGGTGGGCCGGAACGGGAGTTGATGAGCAGGCTGTTCAGAAGCGTCGAGGGCGGGGAGCTGTTCCCCAACGGAAGCGTGGTCTGCATCGGTGCATTCGACGGCCTCCATCTGGGGCATCGTGCACTGGTGCGGCATGCCGTTGCGCGCGCGCGCGCCTTGGGCGTGGCTGCGGTGGCCGTGGCGTTCGAACCGTTGCCCCGTGAGTTCTTCGCCCAGGGCACACCACCACCGCGCCTGACGCTGGCACGCAGCAAGGTCGAGATGCTGCGCGAGCTGGGGGTGGACGCGGTGGGGCTGCTGCGCTTCGATGCAGCGATGGCGGCGATGCCGGCCGAAACCTTCGTCCGCCAGCTGCTGGTGCGGCGACTGAATGCCCGCGAAGTGTGGATCGGGCCGGAGTTCTGCTTCGGCAACCGTCGCCGCGGTGATCTGGCCCTGCTGCAGAAGCTGGGTGGCGAGCTGGGCTTCAGCGCGGGCGAGATCGAGGCGGTCGACCTGCACGGCGAGCGCATTTCCAGTACCCGCATCCGCCAGCTGCTGCAGTCCGGCGATTTCGCCCGGGCCGGCGATCTGCTCGGTCGCCCTTACGCGATCAGCGGGCGCGTGGTGCGTGGTCGCCAGCTCGGCCGCACGCTGGGCTTCCCGACCGCCAACCTGCGTTTCCCCAAGACCCCGGCGTTGTCGGGCATCTACGCGACCTGGGTGCACGGTGTGTTCGACCAGCCCTGGCCGTCGGTGTCCAGCTTCGGCACGCGGCCGACGGTGGAGGGCGTGGAGCCGCTGCTGGAAGCCCACCTGTTCGATTTCCAGGGTGACCTGTACGGTCGCCACATCGATGTTGAATTCGTCGCCAAGCTGCGTGACGAAGAGAAGTTCAATGATCTGGCGGCACTGACCGACCAGATGCACCGCGACGCCGAGCAGGCGCGCGCCATCCTTTCCGAACATAGATTGCGAGCCACTGCGTGAGCCAGGACTACAAGACCACCCTGAACCTGCCAGCCACCGATTTCCCGATGCGCGGCGACCTGCCCAAGCGCGAGCCGGGCATTCTGGCGCGGTGGGAGGAGCAGGGGCTCTACCAGCAGCTGCGCGACAACGCCGCCGGCCGCCCGCTGTTCGTGCTGCACGACGGCCCGCCGTATGCCAACGGCCGCATCCACCTGGGCCACGCGGTCAACAAGATCCTGAAGGACATCATCGTCAAGTCGCGCTACCTGGCCGGTTTCGATGCGCCCTACGTGCCCGGCTGGGACTGCCACGGCCTGCCGATCGAGATCGCGGTGGAAAAGAAGTGGGGCAAGGTCGGCGTGAAGCTCGATGCGGTTGAATTCCGGCAGAAGTGCCGTGAGTTCGCCGAGGAGCAGATCGACATCCAGCGCGTGGACTTCAAGCGTCTGGGCGTGACCGGTGACTGGGACAACCCGTACAAGACCCTGAGCTTCGACTTCGAGGCCAACGAGATCCGCGCACTGGCCAAGGTGGTGGCCAATGGCCACCTGGTGCGGGGTGCCAAGCCGGTGTACTGGTGCTTCGACTGCGGTTCGGCGCTGGCCGAAGCCGAGATCGAATACCAGGAAAAGGAATCGCCGGCGATCGACGTGGCATACCCCGCGCGCGATCCGCAGGCCATCGGCCAGGCATTCGGCGTGAGCGTGCCGGCCGATGTGGACGTGGCGGTGCCGATCTGGACCACCACGCCGTGGACGCTGCCGGCGTCGCTGGCCGTGTCGCTGGGTGCGGACATCCGTTACGTGCTGGCCGAAGGTCCGGCGCACAACGGCAAGCGCCGCTGGCTGGTGCTTGCCGCTGCGCTGGCTGGACGTGCGCTGCAGCGCTACGGCGTCGAGGAGGTGGTACTGCACGGCGAAACCACGGGCGCTGCACTGGAAAACCAGCTGCTGTCGCATCCGTTCTATGCCGGGCGCGCGATCCCGCTGCTCAACGGCGACCATGTGTCCGACGAAGACGGTACCGGTGCGGTGCACACCGCTCCTGGACATGGCCAGGAAGACTACGTGGTCAGCCAGAAGTACGGCCTGCTCGACACGTACAACGCCGGCCAGGTGACGCCGATCGATGGCCGTGGCGTGTACCTGGAATCGACGCCGCCGGCCGGTGACGTGGTACTGGCCGGCCAGCACCTGTGGAAGGCGCAGGAGGCCATCATCGGCGTGCTGCGCGACAACGGCACGCTGCTGGCCTTCCACCCGATCCGCCACAGCTATCCGCACTGCTGGCGCCACAAGACGCCGGTGGTGTTCCGTGCCACCCCGCAGTGGTTCATCTCGATGGACAAGGCCAACCTGCGCAGCGATGCGCTGGCCGCGATCGACACCGTCGGCTGGTTCCCGGCCTGGGGCAAGGCGCGCATCCAGAGCATGGTCGATGGCCGTCCGGACTGGACGATCTCGCGCCAGCGCACCTGGGGCGTGCCGATCGCACTGTTCACCCATCGCCAGACCGGCGAGATCCACCCGCGCTCGGTGGAGCTGATGCAGCAGGTTGCCGACCGTGTCGAAGCCGAGGGCATCGACGTGTGGTACTCGCTGGATGCAACCGAACTGCTGGGCGCCGAAGCGGCCGACTACGAGAAGGTCACCGACATCCTCGACGTCTGGTTCGACTCAGGTGTCACCCATGAAGGCGTGCTGGCCGCGCGTGGCTTCGGCAAGCCGGCCGACCTGTATCTGGAAGGCTCGGACCAGCACCGCGGCTGGTTCCAGTCGTCGCTGCTGACCGGCGTGGCAATCGACAGGCGTGCGCCCTACAAGCAGTGCCTCACCCACGGTTTCACCGTGGACGAGCACGGCCGCAAGATGTCCAAGTCGCTGGGCAACGGCATCGAGCCGCAGGACATCATGAACAAGCTGGGCGCGGACATCCTGCGCCTGTGGATCGCCTCGGCCGACTACAGCAACGAGATGTCGCTGTCGCAGGAAATCCTCAAGCGCAATGCCGACGCCTACCGTCGCCTGCGCAACACCGCGCGCTTCCTGCTCGGCAACCTGGACGGTTTCGATCCGGCCCGGGACCTGCGCCCGCTCGACCAGATGGTCGCGCTGGACCGCTGGATCGTGCATCGCGCGTGGGAACTGCAGGAGAAGATCAAGGCGGCCTACGACGGCTACAACATGGCCGAGATCGTGCAGCTGCTGCTGAACTTCTGCAGCGTGGACCTGGGCTCGCTGTACCTGGACGTCACCAAGGACCGCCTGTACACGATGCCGACCGACTCGCACGGTCGCCGTTCGGCGCAGAGCGCGATGTATCACATCGCCGAGGCGTTCACCCGCTGGGTGGCACCGATCCTGACCTTCACCGCCGACGAGCTGTGGGGCTACCTGCCGGGCACGCGCACCGGCCACGTGCTGTTCACCACCTGGTACGAGGGCCTGGCGCCGCTGCCGGCGGATGCCCAGCTCAACGCTGCCGATTTCGACCAGCTGCTGGCCGTGCGCGAGCAGGTGGCCAAGGTGCTCGAGCCGATGCGTGCCAACGGCGCGATCGGCGCCGCCCTGGAGGCCGAGATCACCGTGGCCGCCAGCGAAGAGCAGGCGGCGCGCTGGCAGCCGCTGGCCGACGAACTGCGCTTCCTGTTCATCAGCGGTGACGTACAGGTGCGTCCGGCAACCACCGACGAGGTGTTCGTCAGTGCCCAGCCGACCACCAAGGCCAAGTGCGTGCGCTGCTGGCATCACCGCGCCGACGTCGGCAGTCATGCCGATCACCCGGAACTGTGCGGCCGTTGCGTGAGCAACATCGACGGCGCTGGCGAAGTTCGGAGCTGGTTCTGATGAGCGCCGCCCGTCCGCATCCCAACGCTCTGGTCTGGCTGCTGCTGTCGGCGGCCATCATCGGCCTGGACCAGTGGTCCAAGGCCTGGGTCCTGTCGAGCCTGCCGGAGTTCCAGCCGGTGGTGGTCATCGATGGCTTCTGGAACTGGTATCGCACCTACAACACCGGTGCCGCATTCAGTTTCCTCAGCGACGCCGGTGGCTGGCAGAAGTATTTCTTCACGGCGCTGGCGATCGCCATCAGCGGCCTGATGGCATGGTGGCTGCGTGGCACCGCCCGTGGCAACTGGAAGGCCGCCGTTCCCTATGCGCTGATCATCGGCGGGGCGATCGGCAACGTGATCGACCGCCAGGTGCACGGTCATGTCGTCGATTTCATCCAGTGGTACGTTGGCAGCTATACCTGGCCGGCGTTCAACATCGCCGACTCGGCCATCGTGGTCGGTGCCATCGGCATCGCCCTGACCGGCCTGTTCGACGGCAGGTCCGCCAAAAAGGCGGATAATGCCACTCCGAAACCGTAAGCCGGCCGCTGCCGGGAGATTGAACTGATGGATGTGCTGCTCGCCAACCCGCGTGGTTTCTGTGCCGGTGTCGATCGTGCGATCGAGATCGTGAAGCGCGCGATCGAAACGCTCGGCGCGCCCATCTACGTCCGTCATGAGGTGGTGCACAACCGCTTCGTGGTCGATGATCTGAAGCAGCGCGGTGCGATCTTCGTCGAGGAACTGGACGAGGTGCCGGACAACAACACCGTCATCTTCAGTGCCCACGGTGTATCCCAGGCAGTGCGCCTGGAAGCGGAGCGTCGTGGCCTGAAGGTATTCGATGCTACCTGTCCGCTGGTCACCAAGGTCCACTTCGAAGTGGCGCGCCATTGCCGTGCGGGCCGCGACGTGGTGCTGATCGGCCACGCGGGCCATCCGGAAGTGGAAGGCACGATGGGGCAGTGGAACCAGGAAGCCGGTACCGGCCAGATCTACCTGGTGGAGGATGTGGAGCAGGTCGCCACGCTGCAGATCAACCAGCCCGAGAACTTCGCCTACACCACCCAGACCACGCTGTCCGTGGACGATACGCGCGGCATCATCGACGCGCTGCGCGAGCGCTTCCCGGCCATGCAGGGGCCGAAGAACGACGATATCTGCTACGCCACGCAGAACCGGCAGGACGCGGTACGTGACCTGGCCAAGCGCTGCGATCTGGTGCTGGTGGTCGGGTCCCCGAACAGCTCCAATTCCAACCGGCTGAGCGAGCTGGCACGGCGCGAAGGCGTCGAGAGCTACCTGATCGACGGCGCCCATGAGATCAACCCGGCCTGGGTGCAGGGCAAGCAGCACATCGGCGTCACCGCCGGTGCGTCGGCACCGCAGGTGCTGGTCGATGGCGTGCTTGCGCGCCTGGCCGAACTGGGCGCCGGCAGTGTGTCCGAGCTTGATGGCGAGCCGGAATCGATGGTGTTCGCGCTGCCGAAGGAACTGCGCCTGCGCCTGATCGACTGACCGGGAAAGGCCTCGTCCACGCACGGCGTGGATCTACTGAAACCGCTCTGGTGGGTGCAAACCAGCACAAGGTGGGTGCGAACCTTGGTTCGCACGCTTTTGGGCATGCGCGGATGGGCAGCCCGCCCATGACCTTTGGCCATGGGGCCGCGCATCCCGCAGGCCTAGCATCGGAGGATTCTCCGCTGTTGGAAGCCGCCCGATGAAGACCCGTGCCCTGGTGATGTCCGTGCTGTTCGCGCTGGCGGCCACACCCGCGCTGGCGCAGAGCCCGCCGCCGGCCGATGCCGCTGCGCACGGCCTGCTGCGCATCGACGTGGACGCGCGCGATCTGGCCCGGCGCATCTTCAAGGTGACCGCCACCGTGCCGGCAAAACCCGGCCCGATGACCCTGCTGTACCCGCAGTGGATTCCCGGCAACCATTCGCCCACCGGCCCGATCGACAAGCTCGCTGGCCTGCGCGTCACGGCCAATGGCAGGCCGCTGGCCTGGCAGCGCGACCAGTACAACGTCTATGCGTTCAAGGTCGATGTGCCGGAGGGCGTCAGCGAGATCGTGGCGCAGTTCGATTTCCTGTCCTCGCAGGGCGGCAACCAGGGCCGCGTGGTGATGACGCCGGAAATGCTCAACCTGCAATGGAACGCCAACGCGCTGTATCCGGCCGGGGTCGATGCACGCCATCTGCAGGCCCAGGCCAGCGTGACCCTGCCGAAGGGCTGGAGCTATGCCACCGCGCTCGAAACAGTCCGGCGCGATGGTGACACGGTGGTGTTCAAGCCGATCACTTTCGACCATCTGGTCGATTCGCCGCTGTTCGCCGGTGAGCATTACCAGCGCATCGATCTGGACCCGGGCGCCAAGGCGCCGGTGCACCTGAACGTGTTCGCCGATGAAGCGAAGTCGCTGAAGCCAACCGAGGCACAGATCAAGGCGCACCGCGCCCTGGTGCAGCAGGCTGACCGCTTGTACGGCGCGCGCCACTACGACCATTACGAGTTCCTGCTGGCATTGACCGACCGACTGGGCGGCATCGGGCTGGAGCATCATCGCTCCAGCGAGAACAGCGCTGCGCCGGGCTACTTCACCGAGTGGGATGACTCGGCATGGATGCGTGACCTGCTGCCGCACGAGTACACGCATTCCTGGAACGGCAAGTATCGCCGTGGCGCGGACCTGGCAACCGACAACTTCAACGTTCCGATGGGTGACAGCCTACTGTGGGTGTACGAAGGCCAGACCCAGTTCTGGGGCCAGGTGCTGGCCGCCCGCTCGGGGTTGTGGTCCACCGATCAGGCGCGCGACATGCTGGCCAATGTTGCGGCGACCTATGATCGCGGTCGCCCGGGACTGGCCTGGCGGCCACTGCAGGACACCACCAACGACCCGACCATCGCCCAGCGGCGCACACTGCCGTATCGCAATTACCAGATGAGCGAGGACTACTACTCCGGCGGCCAGATGCTGTGGCTGGAAGTGGAGGGCAGGCTGCGCGCGCTGACCGGAAACCGGCGCAGCCTGGATGATTTTGCCCGTGCCTTCTTTGGCGTAGGCAACGGTGACTGGGACGTAAATCCGTATACGTTCGACGACGTGGTGGCGACCTTGAACGCCATCGCTCCGTACGACTGGGCCGGATTCCTGCGGCAGCGCCTGGACGGCCATGGATCGCTGACCGGCGGTCTGGAACTGGCCGGCTGGAAGCTGGTCTACCGCGACGCGCCGAACGATGCCTACAAGGCACAGGAAAAGCGTGCCAAGGCGGCGCTGCTGGCGTACTCGCTCGGCGCGACCGTGATGGACAGCGGTGTGGTCGGCGATGTGATCTGGGACAGTCCCGCCTTCAATGCAGGCCTGGCGCCAGGCATGAAGGTGATCGCCATCGGTGACCGCGAGTACAGCAGCGAGCGGTTGAAGGACGCGGTTGCCGTCGCCGCCACCAACAAGGCGCCGATCACGCTGCTGGTCAAGCAGTTCGACCGCATCGAGCCGATCCGGATCGACTATCACGGTGGCCTGCAGTATCCGGTGCTGGAGCGCATTCCCGGCCGCCCGGATCAGCTGGCCGAGCTGTGGAAGCCGCGATGAGACCACGCCTGGGCGGCAGTGCGGTCCTGCTGCTGGCGGTGCTGGCCATCGTCGGTGCATTCCTGCCCGGCGAAGGCCGCTGGCTGCACTGGCTGACAAAGCCGGCAGCGACCCTGCTGATCGCGGCGATGGTATGGCAGGTGCATCCTGCTGGATCGCCGTCGTACCGTCGCGCGGTGCTGGCGGGCATGCTGCTCTCGTGCGCAGGCGACATCGCGCTGATGCTGCCGATGGATGCCTTCGTCCCCGGCCTGCTGGCGTTCCTGCTGGCCCACCTCTGCTACATCGTCGCCTTCCGCGCCGGCCTGCGCGCGGGTCGCGGCCTGGTCGCCGCAGGGGGACTTCTGGGTGTGTTCGCCGCGCTCAACGTGTCCGGTCTATGGCCGCATCTGCCACCGCCGATGCGCATCCCTGTGCTGGCCTATGTGGTGGTACTGGCGTGCATGGCGATCCTGGCGCTGGCGCGGCAGTGGACCCGCCCGCGACCGGACGCTGTCGAAGCGGGCAGTGCGCGCTTGGCGGCAGCCGGCGCCCTGCTGTTCGTCGCCAGCGATTCACTGCTGGCCTGGGACCGCTTCGCCGGTGGCCTGCCGCTGGCAAGCCTGCTGGTGCTGTCCACCTACTACGCGGCGCAGTACGCGATCGCACGATCGGTGCGCTAGCTACTCGCAACCCTGCGTCGTTATGATTTCCTGATGGATAGGGAAATCAGCGCGCTGGCTGCGATCATCGACATCATCCGGGCGGAGTGGTCACATCCTCGGATCGCGACGCATCAGCATGGAAATTGCCCGTTCCTGCTTCGATCCTCCTTTGTACGACGCAGTGCTGCAGCGCCAGAAGATCATCAATTACAGGGCTGTCCAGCGCAGTTGCTCGCCTTCTGGAGACTGTACGCATCGGCGGAATTGTTCAAGGACGATCAATTCGGTCAATGGGGCGTTGAGATGCTCAGTGCAGAAGAGGCGCAGGTTCAGACGGCCTGTCTCGCTAGTTTGCGACCAGTCGATATGCGGGATGGCGATGTCGTATTTGGCCGCTTTTATGGTGATGCAGATCTACTCGTGATGGATGCCTTTGGCGCTGTGCTGGTTTGTCTGCCATTGGACGAGCGAGAAGACTGGCCCAAAGTAGCGGGTTCGCTCGCAGGATTTCTGCTGTTGCTGCTTGACAATCAAGGCGCCAAGTACTGGGAGATCTAACTCGATGGGTGTGCCGCATTGGTCGCCTGGGCGGTCAGCGAAAGGCTGACCAGCAAAGGCGGTGCGCTGGGTAGAGTACCCGTGAGGGGCAGCTTCATGCACTTTGGAGATGCACGTTGTGGCAGTTCCAGAGCAGCCTCATTAATCTTGCTTCCATGCCCGCGTCGCGATATTTGAACTCTCCCGGCTATGCTGCGCGGTGGCCGTCAAAAGCGCCGATCACAATGTGCCGATGGGACGGGCATGGGAGGAGCGTGGGAGGTGAAGCGACGAGGATCAGGAGCGCGCTTCAGAGCCAGAGATGGGTTTTCATAGACCGGTAGAGATCGAAGGAACTGGGCGCGCAGGCTACTACCCTCAACGGAACTGCAGGGTCAGCAGGAAATAGCGGCCCAGCGGATCATCCAAACCCGGCAACTGTCCGCCGTTGCCGACCAGATAGTTCACCGGCTGCCGGTCAAGCACGTTGTGCACGTCCAGCGCGGCGATCACCCGCGGCCCCAACCTGCGCGCCATGTGCAGGTTCCAGCGCAGCTGCCGTGGATTCATGCAATGGTTCATCTCGCGCTGGTCATCGGGGCATTCCGCACCGGGCAGCCAGGCGCGCGTGCGTCCCACCTGGTTGCCGCGCAATGCCACGTCCCATGACGTGTTCTGCCATTGCACGGTGAGGATCGCGGCCATTGCCGGCGTGGCATGGCCGCGAAGATCCACGCTGCCATCCTGCCCTCGTTCGCGGCGCAGCGCCTGCTGTTTCAGCGCGTCCAGTGAGAAAAGCCACTGGCCGGTGTCATCGGTGTCGACGCGGTATTCGCCGCGCATTACCCAATTGCGCGACGTCGTGCGGCCGATGTTGTCGAATGACAGGCGAAGACTGCTCAGCCGCCCTTCGTCATCCAGCTCCCACGTGCTGCGGTTCCATGCCGCGTCGGTGGGCCGCAGGGCAAGGATCTCGTTGCGCAGCTCGACGATGTTGTGGGTCAGTGACAGCGAGAACACGTCGTTGGGCGTCCACGTGGCTGCCAGCGAATGGCTGCGTGAACGCTCCGCCTTCAGCGCGTCGTTCTCGGCGACCTCCACGTTGACCAGGCAGCTGCCGTCGATCGCGGGCTGTGCGCAGGGCGGCAGGCCCGGCGAGGCCGGCAGCGCGACCAGGCCGAAGTAGCCAGGGGGGCGTCGCTGCTCGAACAGGCTGGGCGCACGGTAGCCTTGTCCGCTGGTCAGCAGGAACGACCAGTGGGGCGTTGGACTCCAACGCAGTCCCGCGCGTGGCGAGAACGCCAGGTAATCGCCATCGCGGTCCCAGCGTGCGGCCACGTCCATGCGCAGCGAGCGGCTGAGCGGCAGGCCGACCTCGGCATAGGTGGCTCCGCTGCGACGTGACAGGCGTCGCTGCTGCTGGGGCAGGCCCAGTGCCAGATCGCCCTGGATCAACAACGGATCGGGTAACGAGGCCCATGCTTCGTAGCGCAGATCGACGCCGGTGGCCAGCTGGGCCGGCCCTCCAGGCAACTGCATCAGTTGCCGCTGCATGCCCCACCAGCCCTGCCACTGGTCAGTGCGTCCACGATTGCGGATCGACGGGAACAGCTGTTGCGCTTTGTCCGCACGCAGCGAGGTAAAGCCGGGAAGGTAGTCCAGTGTCTCGGCGGCGTGCAGCAGCGGTTCGGTGCGCACGGTGCCCGGCGTGACCAGCGTGACCTGGCTGCGTTGCGCGCTGATGCCCGCATCCCAGCTGCGTGACTGCTGCTCGCGACCGATACCCAGGGTGATGTCGGCATCGCTGGCGCGCACGTGCGGGCGCACGCTTCCGGCCTCGCGCAGGACACTGTTGAACGTGATGCCGTACAGGCCGATGGCAACGGCGGTCGGCCCCAGATCGAAACGCTGACGATTGTGACTGCCACGTGCTTCCAGATAGGCGTAGCGTCCCTCGCCACGCTCGTGCCGGTAACGCAGGTAGGCCGAGGCAGTATCCGACGCGGGCTGCAGCGAGCGCGGCCGCGCGCTGTCGAACCAGCAGCCATCCTCACGCTGCATCAAGGGACCTTCGCAGAGTTCGGCGGGGATGTACGCGCCGTCGTAGAACGCGCCGATCGGATACAACGACGTTTCCGCATGCCACGCACGGCGATCGCCGGCCACGTGCTCGATGCGATGCAGGTCCAGGCCGGCGAACCAGCGGTCCCCACCTTCGCGTACGCCGCCGTTGGCGATCTGCAGGCGATTCTGCTGCGCGTCGCCGCGGCTGCTGATGCCCGATTGCACCGTCGCCTCCGGGCCTTCGGCCTGTTCGCGCAGGATGATGTTGACCACGCCGGACATCGCGTCGGCACCATAGATGGCCGACGCGCCTCCGCGCACCAGCTCGATGCGTTCGATGAAACTCAGGGGAATGCCGCCCAGATCGGTGAGCCCGCCCTGTTCCAGCGACACCATCGGATAGCGTGGCAGCCGCCGGCCGTTGACCAGGAACAGGGTCGCACGCGGCCCCATGCCATCCAGGCTGGTGGTGGCTGCAGCGCCCACCGGCAGATACTGCGAATCGCCGCCGCGCGACGTGGTCATCGCCGGGTGGCCGTTCATGCCGGGAAGGTGTCGCAACAGGTCGAACAGGCTGCCGTAACCACTGCGCAGGATGTCTTCGCGATCGATGATCGTCATCGGCAGCGTCGTCTGCACGGAGGTGCGCGGCAGGCGGCTGCCGGTGACGTGTACCGGTGCCAGTTCCACCTGCGCGGGGGGCAGTGCGACGGGCGGCGGCGGCTTGGGCGACGTCACGGTCGGGGCACGTGCAGGGGGCGCGGCAGAAGCAGCGACGCGGCGGATGACGAACGCCCCCGAGGGTGTGCGCAGGATGTTCACCGGCATCCCGGAGACCAGCTGCTTGAGAGCGATCGCCGGTGCCTGTCGGCCGTCGGCGCCGGGGGTGTGCAGGCCCGTCAGCTCGCGGGCGTCGAATACCAGGGCGATGCCGCTCTGGCGTGCCCATTGCTGCAGTGCCGGTGCCAGCGGGCCGGGTGCGATGTGGTAGTCGACATTGGCGGGTTGCTGGCCGGCGTGGGCCGGCGCGGCGCTGGCAGCGCCGAACATGACCCACAGCAGCCCCCGGAGCAGCCCCCACTGCAGCGCGCCCGGTCCTGCCATCACCGCCTTTCTCCTCAGTAGGTACGCCGCAGTTCCAGCGCGCCATCCGGGCGCGCCTGGCCGGCAACCGACCATCCCAGCTCCAGCGCAGACAGCAGTTCCTCTGCGTCGCCTGCACGGAAGGTGCCGCTGACCGCGAGACTGGCGATCTCCGGATCGGCGATCACCATCTGCGTGCGGCCGTAGCGGTTCATGCGTTCGACCACGGTTGCCAGGGGAGTGGCATCGAACACCAGCCGTCCCTGCAGCCAGGCCTCAGCCGCTTCGGTCGAGGCGAGCGCAGGGCCCGGCTGTATCCGCCCGGAGGGCAGTACCTGCAGCTGCTGGCCCGGGGCCAGCGTGTGCTGCGCGCTGCCGCTGGTGACCTCCACTGCGCCTTCCAGCAGGGCGACCTCGACATGACCGTCGCGCAGGCGCTCCACCTGGAAGGTGGTTCCGATATCGCGGATCGAACTGTTGCCCGCCTGCACACGCAGGGCCTTGCGCGACGGTGCCACCTGCAGTTGCAGCCGACCCTGCTCCAGGACCAGTTCCCGATGGCGCCAGCCCATGCGCACGGTCAACGTGGTCCCTGCGTCCAGGATGGCGGAGCTGCCATCGGCCAGCGTCTGTTGGCGGGGAGCAAGGCTGTCGTTGGCATAGATGCGGGGCGTGGGATTGCCATCAGTGGCGACCATCCAGCCCATGCCGATGGCAAGACAAAGCGCCGCCGCAGCAGCGACGCCGGGCAGCCAGCGGCGCCGGGCCGGACGCGCGGCGCGCGCCGCCGCCGTGCGCAGCCACGGATCCTGGGCCAGGCCCGCACTCTGCTGATAGAGCGTTTCGGCCTGTACCCACGCCTTGACGTGGCGGGTGTCCTCCGCCAGCCAGTCTTCGAAGCGCTCGCGTTCCTCGGGCGTGCAGTCGTGTGCCTCCAGGCGCGCCACCCAGGCGCTGGCGCGCTCGAACACTCCCGTCTCTTCCGTGTGCCGGGTGCTGATCATTCGTTGTCCCTGTCGTTGTGCAGCGGGTGTGGCCCCAGCTCCTGACGCAGGCCCTGCAGTGCACGGGCGATGTGTTTTTCCACGGTCTTGGCGGTGATGCCACAGTGCTGCGCGATCTGCGTGTAGCTCATCCCGGTGATCCGGTTGAGCAGGTACACCTCGCGCGCGCGCTCCGGCAGTTTGAACAGGGCCTGCCGGAGCAGGGCGAGCATCTGCCCGGATTCGGCCTGGCGCAGCGGGTCGGCTGACGTGCTGGAGGGCTCGTCGCTGCCATCGCGCTCGGCCAGCGACAGATGCGGTCTCGCCTGCGGCGAGCGGCCGCGGTCTGCCAGGCGGTTGCGGGCGATACGATACAGCAGCAGGCGCAGTTCCTCGGTGCCGTGCGCGCGATAGCGGATCAACCGTTCCATGCAGTCCTGGGCGATGTCCTCCGCATCCTCCGGGCCCACCCCACGGGTACGCAGGAAAGTGCACAACGGCGCGCGCTCTTCCCTTACGAACGTGATGAAGGCGTCCGGAGGCCCAGGCGGATCCGGTGCGCGATGGATCAGGGGGGACGAAGCGGACAGGGCTGGCCTCGGGCAACGATGAGGGAGGGGCGTCACCGAGTTTTACGCGACGATGACCGGATGGGGAAGAGCCGCCGGACTGCACATGCCGATCATGAATTCGTTCACTTTTCTCCCGGGTGGCCACTGGGGGTGTTGGCGCCATTTCTGCGTTTTTGCCTTTGCCGGAGGCTGTATTTCTCCTGTGGAAGCGTTGAGAGCGCTAACTAAGCCACGGTTTTGACTGTCAACTTGATCTGAATATGTTCATTATTTTTCGTGATACGCAGTGGCGAAGGGTTTCCCTCTCTGGCGTTTAGCTTCCCGTCCGCGTGTTGCGGGGGAGAGAGAACGATATGAAGCAGGAGTCTGGCCTTGGCCGGCCTGATTGGTGTTGGCGTCATGGTCAAGGCTGATGACGCCATGGCAATGAACTATCACGTGCAGGGAGACCGCATCTTCCTCAGCGGTGGCGTCACCTTCGCCGACGTCGTTTCGCTGCCGGGGGTGATTCGCACGTCCGGCCTGAACACCATCGTGTCAGGCGACTGCATCTCGTCCTGCTCGATCATGCAGTCCGGTGGCAAGGAAGACTATCTGGCCGGCGATCTGCCGATTGTCGATTCGGCGGAGATCCACGCGGGCAACAACGGCGACATTGGATCTGCGAGCCGTCACCGTGCATGACCCAGATCTACACTGGGACACCCGGCGCAGCATCGCCGGCATCGAGGGCCTGCAGGACCCGTTGCGTGCGCCTGCGGTATGGTTCGGCATGGAATTCCAACCAGGCCCCTCCATGCAGATCGCAGTCTTCAGCGCCCGGCCCTATGACCGCCGCTTTCTTGACGAGGCCAATCAGCGCGGCGCCGCAGAACAGGATTTCGCGTTCGTCTACTTCGATGCCGCGCTCGACCTGCATACCGCCACGCTGGCACAGGGCTGCGACGCCGTCTGCGTGTTCGTCAATGATCGTCTTGATGCCCCTGTGCTGCAGGCCCTGCACGCGCAAGGCGTACGTGCCGTGCTGCTGCGGTGCGCCGGCTTCAACAACGTCGATCTCGCCGCTGCGACGTCGTTGGGCCTGTTCGTCGCGCGCGTGCCGGCCTACTCGCCTGAAGCCGTCGCCGAGCATGCACTGGCCCTGGTGATGACCCTCAACCGGCAGACACATCGCGCATACAACCGCGTGCGCGAAGGCAACTTCATGCTCGATGGCCTGCTCGGGCACACCCTGCATGGCCGCACTGTCGGCATCGTGGGCACCGGCAAGATCGGCGTGGCGACGGCGCGCATCTTCAAGGGGCTGGGCTGCACGGTGCTGGGCCATGATCCCTATCCATCGGCATCCTTCGCCGGGCTGGGAGAAAACGTGGCTCTGGCCGAGCTGTTGTCCCGCGCCGACATCGTGTCGCTGCACTGCCCATTGACGGCGGACACCCATCACCTGATCAACGATGCGTCGCTGGCGCAGATGAAAGCGGGTGCCATGCTGGTCAACACCTCGCGTGGCGGTCTGGTCGACACCCATGCGGTCATCCGCGCGTTGAAATCACGCCGGCTGGGCCACCTGGCCATCGACGTGTACGAGCAGGAAAGCGCGCTGTTCTTCCAGGATCTCTCCGGGGAAATCATCGATGATGAAGCATTCCAGCGCCTGATGACCTTCCCCAACGTACTGGTGACCGGCCACCAGGGCTTCTTCACCGTGGAGGCCCTGCAGGAGATCTCGGCGATCACGCTGGGCAACCTGGCGGATTTCGCAGCCGGGCGGGCATGCGCGAACCGGGTGGAGGCAGGCTGACCGAGGGTGGATTGACCACCGGGCAGGGGAGCCCGTAAAATCGCGTGCTCGGCCGGAATAGCTCAGTTGGTAGAGCGGCGCATTCGTAATGCGTAGGTCGCAGGTTCGACTCCTGTTTCCGGCACCATGTTTGATGAAAAAGCCCCGGCCCTGGTCGGGGCTTTTTTGTGTCTGGTGGCGCCTGGCCATGCCCGGCGGAATACGAGTTCCCCAGCAGTGAGCGATGACGATCAGTCAGAGTTCCAGTTGTGCAGGGTGGGGCAGCGTTGATCGGCGGATCCCTGCTCGAGTTCCAGGATCCGCCGTCTTGCTACCTGGAGGTGATCAGTCTCCAGACCGTTGAAGGTTCAAGCGTGCTTCATGACTGACACCAGCGTGGCGCTGCGGTCGCAGTTGCCTGTGCGTTCGCTGCCGGCATTCACTGCTGTTCGATGGGGCCAACTATGACCCGCCCGCAACAATCACCACCGCCGCCACCACCACCACCACCACCCCAATCGCCCCAGCTACCACCGCCGTAGCCTCCGCCGAAGTCACCACCACCGCCGCCACCACCGCCCTGCGCGGGTGGGGGCAGAACGGTTGAAATGACCGTTCCGGAATTGAAGCGATCATTTCCGCGCCAGGTGTACTCGACGCATTCGATGCCGTTGCAGACCACTACCGTATCGCCTGTCTTCAGCCCTTGGGCACCCCAAGAGTTCAATCGCCCTTTTTCGCCCAGTAGTACACTGCGGGTGCTTCCATCCGGGTCAGGCGTGCTTACTGCGCAATGACCGCACTGCAGGACACTGGCTCGCTTGGCTGCATCCGCCGTATCAATGGCCGCGCAGAACGCAGCTGCAAAAGCCGAGGCACAGATCACTCCCTTGAAACTTGCAGCGTTTGCAAAACGCTTACTCTGCATGCTTGATTTCCTTATTGTTTAACGCAGCATTTGTTGTAGATCTCGTCAGAAGCAGACTTCACTCGCATCATTTCCCTTGCGTTCAATCTCCTTTCCATATCGGACACCTGGTCCGGGGCGATAAAACTGGAGTTCACCCTGCTCACCACGCGCGAGTACGCGGCTGCCATGACAGGGTCTGCATCGACCACGCCGCCGTAGGTGTAGGCGCTGGCGAGATCCCAGAGGGCAGAGACGTTTCCTTGACTGGAAAGCTCTGTCAGGTACTGCCGGGCATTGCTCCGCCATTCAGCCACCTTGTCTGGATCGCCGACCGCCTTGTCCAGCGAGCCCAAGACTTCCTCCGGCGAGTTCGCATACGTCCTCATCGCCGACTGCGAACCCATCGCGGCGGCAGTCGACAACCAATCTTCCTCATAGATCTCTTTGTGCAGAACCAGGGATTCGCATTCCTTGAGTTTTTGTTCGGACCTCTGCAGGAACTGCCCTTCGTTTCCAACCGATCTGGCCGACTCCGCAAGTTCATCCGCGTGCTGCGAAGTAAAGGTCTTGCACTCCCTTACCGTCAGGTAGATGTCGTAGGCCGCGTTCGCGTCACCTGCTCTGGATCGGTCGATCAACTGCTTTACGTGTGCCAGTGCCTCGCCGGGAGGCCGGATGTGGTTGCCGCGGATGATTTCGTAGGCTTTGGGGCCCATGGGCTTGAACGAGCCTTGCGGAATCTTGTTCTCTGCTTCAAGTCTCTGCGCCGCTGCGAGTGACGGTACTGAAGCAGCGCCGTTCTGGCCCTGCGTCAGCGCCACTACGCCGGTGTTGGCGCCGGGAGCGGGTATCTGCGAATTGGAGTAGATCGCGGCAAACGTGATCGCCGCCATTGCCCCTGCTACAACTGTTCCTGTAAGCCATCTGTTCATTGGTCGATATGGGTCTCTTGGTGGAGTGCGCGGTCAAAGACAGCCATTCCGGATCGGTGCGGGCGCAAGCCTCCTGCGCGGAATCCAGACGATTCCGCAGGCAGCTTTTCAACATAATTTAAGGGTGCTGAGTGTCGGCCCTGCACCACGTTGGTGGTCCGACACATCGACATGCGAATCCCCGATTTCAGGATGTGATAACGCTGCATGGGGCAAGTCTCCCCCAGGACTGCATCTGATTGTTCATGATGCATTCATGCTGCATCGGAGTGGCATTAACGACACGCATCGCGTTGCTCGCCCAGATACGCCCGATATCCCGATCACCGTCCGCGCTCATGTGGTTGCGGCTGGCCCCTTCAGTTCAAGGGCGTTGCCATCGGGGTCGTTGAAATAGAGCGATGGTCCATCGCCCTCGGCGCCGAAATTGACTTCGGCCGGGCCGGTTACCGGCACGCCAAACACCTGCAGGTGTGCCACCAGCGCCGCCTCGTCGAAGGGAGTGATGCGCAGGCACAGATGATCGGTGTTGCGACCCTGCACATCGGGCCCGCGCCCGCCGCGCTGGCCCAGCGAGCCGTCCAGGCTCACCAGGTCGATCATCGAAGCCCCGGCGCGCAGATGCACCAGGCCCAGATGATCGCGCCGCCGCACCACTTCGCAGCCCAGCACCTGCTCGTAGAACGCCACGCTCCGCGTCAGGTCGCGAACCCGGAACACCACGTGGTCGATGCGTTCAACACTAAACGGCCTTGCCACCCGATCCTTCCTCCCTGTAGGGGTGTTGTTGCCTGAATGCGTTCATTCGACTTTGCCGAACGAGGGATTCCGGCGTGGCGACACCTGCGGCTGCGATGCTCCGCGCCCCATTGCGCGCACGGTGCGACAACGTGTCGCAGCCAGAATGGGGCCTTTCCTGCGGAGGATCATTGTCAATGCCTTTCTTAAATGGTGGGTGACGGCCTAAAATTGCAAGGCTGACTCGACCCCACCTCCCTGCCTGTCTCCGGACGGGTGGGACCGGCTTTGGCCGGAGCGGGCAGGACGGGGAACGGCATTCCCTCGCAATTGGATCGACCGATGATTCCGTTGAAAACCCTTGGGCGCTGGTTGCGCCCGGGCCTGCTGCTCGCAGTGCTGGTGATGCTCACCGGCTGCGATGCCGTGGCCATCCTCAGTCCGAAGGGCCAGATCGGCCAGGATGAGAAGACCCTGCTGATCACGGCCACCGTGCTCATGCTGCTGGTCGTCATCCCGGTCATCATCATGACCCTGACCTTCGCGTGGAAGTACCGCGCTTCCAACACCAAGGCCCGTTACGAGCCGAAGTGGTCGCACTCGACGGCGATCGAGGTGGTGGTGTGGTCGATCCCCTGCATGATCGTGCTGGTGCTGGCCGTGCTGACCTGGCGCTCCTCGCACGCGCTGGATCCGTACAAGCCGCTGGAATCGGACGTCAAGCCGGTCACCATCGAGGCGATCTCGCTGGACTGGAAGTGGCTGTTCATCTATCCGGAAGAGAAGATCGCGGTCGTCAACGAGATCAAGTTCCCGGTCAACACTCCGCTGAACTTCAAGATCACCTCCGACACGGTGATGAATGCCTTCTTCATCCCGCACCTGGGCAGCATGATCTATTCGATGGCGGCGATGGAGACCAAGCTCCACCTGATCGCCAACGAAACCGGTGAATTCCCGGGCATGTCCTCGCACTACAGCGGTGCGGGCTTCGCCAAGATGCACTTCACTGCCTATTCGGTCACCGATGCCGAGTACCGCCAGTGGCTGGACCAGGTCCGCGCCGGTGAGCAGACGCTGGACAAGGCCTCGTTCAAGGCCCTGGGTGAAGCGCGCAATGCCGAGTGGTATCCGGTGACCTACTACGGCCGGTCCGAGGAGGGCCTGTTCGACTGGGTCATCGCCAAGCACATGGGCGACAACAAGCACTACGGCATGAAGCACGCCCATGCGGGCGCCGCTGCCGCCGATGCTGCCAGCCATGAAGGGCACGAAGGCCACGCCCCGAGCGAAGAGCACAAGTCCAAGGAGTCCGGGGAAAACCTGGATGCCACTGAACACGAGCACGCCGGCCACGCCGGTCATGCGGGCTCGGGAGAATGAACATGCTGGGAAAACTCTCTCTTGAGTCGATCCCCCACGATCCGATCGTGCTGACCACACTGGTCGGTGCGGTGCTGGGTGGCCTGGGCGTCGTCGCCCTGATCACCAAGTTCAAGCTGTGGGGCTATCTGTGGAAGGAGTGGTTCACCTCGGTGGATCACAAGAAGATCGGCGTGATGTACCTCATCGTCGCCTTCGTCATGCTGCTGCGCGGTTTCTCCGACGCGATCATGATGCGCACCCAGCAGGCCATCGCCGTCGGTGGCTCCGAGGGTTACCTGCCGCCGCACCACTACGACCAGATCTTCACCGCCCACGGCGTGATCATGATCTTCTTCGTGGCGATGCCGTTGATCACCGGCCTGATGAATCTGGCCGTGCCGCTGCAGATCGGTGCGCGCGACGTCGCGTTCCCGTTCGTCAACTCGCTCAGCTTCTGGCTGTTCGTCGCCGGTGCGGTACTGATCATGCTGTCGCTGTGGATCGGTGAGTTCGCCGCCACCGGCTGGCTGGCATTCCCGCCCTTGTCGGGGATCGAATACAGTCCAAGCGTAGGCATGGACTACTACATCTGGGGTCTACAGGTGGCGGGTCTGGGTACCACGCTGAGTGGTATCAACTTCTTCATCACCATCCTCAAGATGCGCACGCCGAGCATGAAGCTGATGCAGATGCCGGTGTTCACCTGGACTGCCCTGGTGACCAACGTGCTGATCGTCGCTGCCTTCCCGGTGCTGACCATCACCCTGGTGCTGCTGACCCTGGACCGTTACCTGGGTACGCACTTCTTCACCAATGACGGTGGCGGCAACGCCATGCTGTACATCAACCTGATCTGGATCTGGGGCCACCCGGAGGTGTACATCCTGGTCCTGCCGGCGTTCGGCGTGTTCTCGGAAGTGATCGCCACGTATTCGCGCAAGGCCCTGTTCGGTTACAAGGGCATGGTCTACGCCACCGCCTGTATCGGCGTGCTGTCGTTCATCGTGTGGCTGCACCACTTTTTCACCATGGGTTCGGGTGCCAACGTCAATGCCTTCTTCGGCATCACGACGATGATCATCTCCATTCCCACGGGCGTGAAGATCTTCAACTGGCTGTTCACCATGTTCCGCGGTCGCGTGCAGTTCACCACGCCGGTGCTGTGGACGATCGGCTTCATGGTCACCTTCACCATCGGCGGCATGACCGGCGTGATGCTGGCCATCCCGGCCATCGATTTCGTGCTGCACAACAGCCTGTTCCTGATCGCGCACTTCCATAACGTGATCATCGGCGGCGTGGTGTTCGGCATGTTCGCGGGCATCACCTACTGGTGGCCGAAGATGTTCGGCTTCCGCCTCAACGAGTTCTGGGGCAAGTGCGCGTTCTGGTGCTGGTTCATCGGCTTCTACGTGACCTTCATGCCGATGTACGTGCTGGGCTTCATGGGCATGACCCGTCGCCTGCAGAGCACGGTCAATCCGGCCTATGAGCCGCTGCTGCTGGTTGCTGCTGCAGGTGCCTTCATCGTCGGTGCCGGCATCCTGTGCCAGATCATCCAGGTGGCCGTGTCGATCCGCGACCGCAAGAAGACCGTCGACCTGACCGGCGATCCGTGGGATGCCCGTACGCTGGAGTGGGAAACCTCTTCGCCGCCGGCGTTCTACAACTTCGCCACGCTGCCGGACGTCACCGAGCTGGACGATTTCTGGGAGCGCAAGCAGCGCGGTGAGGCCTGGCCGAAGCCGGCGAAGTACACCGACATCCACATGCCGCGCAATACCGGCACGGGTGTTGTCATCGGTGCCTTCAGCCTGGTGTTCGGCTTCGCGATGATCTGGCACATCTGGTGGCTGGCCATCGTCGGCTTCGTCGGCATGATCGCCACGTTCATCTACCGCACCTTCGACCAGGACGTGGACTACTGGGTCCCGGCCGCCGAGGTGGAACGCATCGAGAACGAACACCGCAAGCACCTGGAAGCCCAGGGCCTGGTGAAGTCGGAGCTGAAGGCATGAGCACCAATACCTCGACCCTGAGCCACAGGCACGCCGCGCATGCGGCGGCCCATGGCCATGACGACCACGAGCATCACGACACCGGCGGCAACACCGTCTTCGGTTTCTGGGTGTACCTGATGAGCGACTGCCTCATCTTCGCGTCGCTGTTCGCCACCTATGTGGTGCTGGCCGGCGGCACCGATGGTGGCCCCGGTCCGAAGGACCTGTTCGAACTGTCGTTCGTGGCCTGGGAAACCGCGCTGCTGCTGACCTCCTCGCTGACCTTCGGTCTGGGCATGATCGCCCTGCACCGCAAGCAGGTGGGCCAGATGTACCTGTGGCTGGCAATCACCTGGCTGCTGGGCTTCGGCTTCATGTGCATGGAAGTGTGGGAATTCCAGCACCTGATCCACCAGGGCTATGGTCCGGACCGCAGTGCCTTCCTGTCGGCGTTCTTCGCCCTGGTCGGTACCCACGGCCTGCACGTCAGCGCCGGCCTGCTGTGGCTGCTGGTGATGTTCGTGCAGCTGAAGAAGTACGGCCTGACCCCGACCAACAAGACCCGCATGGCGTGCCTGAGCCTGTTCTGGCACTTCCTGGACCTGATCTGGATCGGCGTGTTCTCCGTCGTCTACCTCAATGGAGCGCTGTAATGGCACATGACAACCAAGCACACGATCATGGCACCGGTGGCGAAAGCCACGGCAGCGTGAAGTCGTACCTGATCGGCTTCGTGCTGGCAGTGGTGCTGACCGTCATCCCGTTCTGGATGGTGATGTCGGGCGACTTCTCCCGCACCGTCAACGGTGTGGTGATCGCGATCACCGCCGTGCTGCAGATGCTGGTCCACCTGGTGTTCTTCCTGCACCTGGACCGCTCCTCGGAGAGCCGCTGGAACGTCAACGCTGCTGCCTTCACCATCGTGGTGATCGGCATCATCGTGGTCGGCACCCTGTGGGTCATGCACAACATGAACGTGCATATGATGCACTGACGTCCCCGCGACGTTGCCACGCAGAAAGGCCGCCCCCGGGCGGCCTTTCTGTTGTCGGGTGGATGGGGTCGGACCCCATGTCGCAGGCGAGGGCTCCGACCTCGCACGCCGGGCCTCACCCCACCTTGCGCAGGAACTCCTCGGCATCCATCGGCCGACCCAGGTGGTAGCCCTGCAGCTGGTCGCAGCCCAGTTCGCTCAGATACTCGCGCTGGGCCTGGGTCTCCACGCCCTCGGCCACCACCTGCAACTGCAGCGTACGGCCCAGGGCGATGATCGAGGAGACGATTGCGGCGTCTTCGGCATTGCGTTCCAGGTCGTGCACGAAGGCCCGGTCGATCTTCAGCTCGGTGGCCGGCATGCGCTTGAGGTAGAGCAGGCTGGAATAGCCGGTGCCGAAATCGTCGATGGCGATGTGCACGCCCATCGCGGTGAGATCGTTGAGAATCGCCAGGCTCGCGTCGACATTCTTCATCGCAGTCGTTTCGGTGATCTCAAGCGTCAGCAGAGGCGGATCGATGGCGTGTCGTTCCAGCGCCGCACGCACGCTGGCCAGCAGCGTCGGCGAGGCGAACTGCAGGGGAGACAGGTTGACCGCCATCGTCCAGCCGCGATGGCCGGCATCATGCCACGCACGCAGCTGGGCGCAGGCGCGATCCAGCACCCAGTCACCGATCGGCAGGATCAGCCCGCTGCGCTCGGCGATCGGGATGAACACGTCCGGTGCCAGCAGGCCCAGTTCCGGGTGCTGCCAGCGCAGCAGCGCTTCGGCGCCGCTGGCGGGGGCATCGGCGGCGGGAAATTTCGGCTGGTAGTGCAGCACCAGTTCGTCCCGGGCGACGGCCTTGCGCAGATCCTGCAGCAGCCGCAGCTGGCGGTTTGCACTGAGCTGCATCGAGGGAGTGAAGAACGTGTAGCCGTTCCGGCCGGTGTCCTTGGTGTGGTACATGGCTGCATCGGCGTGGGCCATCAGCTCGCGTTCGTTGCCGGCGTCGTCCGGGTACAGGGCGATGCCGAGGCTGGCGCTGACCTGCAGCTCTGCCGCGTCGAGAATGAAAGGCTCGCTGGCCGCGGCGATGATGCGCTCTGCGACGACCACGGCGTCATCCGGGATGTCGATCGCCAGCACGATCACGAATTCGTCCCCGCCCAGGCGCGCGAAGGTGTCCTGCGGTCGCAGCAGGCCGCCGATGCGTTGCGCGACGGCGACCAGCAGGCGATCACCCAGTTGATGACCGTAGGCGTCGTTGACCGCCTTGAATCCGTCAAGATCGCAGAACATCACGGCCACCGCGTGCTGGTGCCGGCAGGCCTTCTCGATGGCCTGTTCGATGCGGTCCTGCAGCAGCATGCGGTTGGGCAGCTGGGTCAGCGGGTCGTGCAGCGCAGCCTGGATCAGCCGGTTGTTGGCGTGCGCCAGCGAATCGGCCAGCAGCCCGGTGCGGACCCGCATCTGGCGATCGAACAGGGAGGCCACCAGCGCGATGCCAAGCGTCGCCACGGTGGTGACGATGACCAGTACCGCCAGCCAGCGGGCATCGATGCCGCCATTGACCACGGCACCGCAGATGCTGCCGTCCGCGAAGCGTGCGGCGGCCATGCCGGTGTAATGCATGCCGACGATGGCCAGCCCCATCACCAGCGAGGCGAGCAGGCGCAGGCGCAGCGTGTTGCGCTGCTCGGTGCGCAGGCGGAAGGCGATCCACAGCGCAGCGCCGGCTGCGCCGATGGCCACCACGATCGATGTCGCGAACCATCCTGGGCGGTAGTCGATGCCGGGCTGCATGCGCATGGCGGCCATGCCCAGGTAATGCATGGCGGCGATGCCGGTGCCCATCAGCACCGCACCGGCCAGCAGCCGCCGTCGCGGCAGGCTGGGGCGGGAGACCAGCCACAGCGCATAGGCCGATGCGCCGATCGACACGGCCAGGGAGTAGAGGGTGATGGCCAGGTCGTAACCGATCGGGATCGGCAGGTCGAACGCCAGCATGCCGATGAAGTGCATCGACCAGATGCCCAGGCCCATCGCGGCGGCGCCACCAGCCAGCCACCAGCGGGCGACGCGTCCCTGCGCGCTGGCGACACGCCCGGCCATGTCCAGGGCCGTGTACGAAGCAAGAATGGCCACCAGCAGAGAGATGGCGACCAGGCTCTGACTGTAACTTCCAGTCATGTTGAATCCAGTGGGAAAGGGAGGGGCGCCCGCAAGGCGCACGCCCGCGACCCCTATCGGCGCAGGTGGGCGGTACTTGAGCGGTCGCAGCACCTGCGACCGGGCTCGGCTATCCTGCCACGCCCGTCCCCGCCGCAGGAAATTCCCAGATGGCAAAAGCCCGCACCGCCTACGTCTGCAATGAATGCGGCGCCGAGTACAGTAAATGGCAGGGCCAGTGCACCGAGTGCAATGCCTGGAATTCGCTGTCGGAAATCGTCCTGGAAAGCGCGGCGGCGGCCAAGGCGCCGGCATCGCGGCGGGCCGGCTGGGCGGGCAAGGTCGATCCGCCGAAGATCACCGCCCTGAAGGACGTGGAGCAGACCGAGCATCGCCGGGTCAGCACCGGCATCGGCGAGTTCGACCGTGTGCTTGGCGGCGGCCTGGTGGAGGGGGCGGTGGTGCTGGTCGGCGGCGATCCCGGCATCGGCAAGTCGACCCTGCTGCTGCAGGCGGTCGCCAGGATGGCGGCCGAGCTGCCGGTGCTCTACGTCACCGGCGAGGAGTCTTTGGCCCAGGTGGCCGGTCGCGCGCATCGGCTGGAACTGCCCCTGGATGGCGTCAACGCGCTCGCTGAAACCGGCGTCGAGTCGATCCTCCAGCACGCGGCCAAGGCCGGCCCGCGCCTGATCGTGGCCGACTCGGTGCAGACGCTGTGGACGGAAAGCCTGACCGCCGCACCGGGGTCGGTCAGCCAGGTGCGCGAGAGTGCCGCACGGCTGGTGCGTTTCGCCAAGGAAACCGGCACCGCCGTGTTCCTGGTCGGCCACGTCACCAAGGAAGGTGGCATCGCCGGCCCGCGTGTGCTGGAACACATGGTCGATGCGGTGCTGTACTTCGAAGGTGAAAGCGGCAGCCGCTTCCGGCTGCTGCGTGCGTTCAAGAACCGTTTCGGCGCGGTCAACGAGCTGGGCGTGTTCGCCATGGGCGACAAGGGCCTGAAGGAGGTCTCCAATCCGTCGGCCATCTTCCTGTCCGGTGGAAGTACGCACCAGCCCGGCAGCTGCGTGATGGTGACCCGTGAAGGAACCCGTCCACTGCTGGTGGAGGTACAGGCGCTGGTCGATGCGTCGTCGCTGTCCAACCCGCGCCGTGTCGCCGTAGGCTTGGAGCAGAACCGTCTGGCCATGCTGCTGGCGGTGCTGCACCGGCACGGCGGTGTGCTGGTGGGCGACCAGGATGTGTTCGTCAATGTCGTCGGCGGCATCCGCGTGCAGGAGACGGCCGCCGACCTCCCGGTGCTGCTGGCGGTGCTGTCTTCGCTGCAGGACCGGCCGTTGGCCGAGAAGACAATCGCCTTCGGCGAAGTGGGCCTGTCCGGCGAGATCCGCCCGGTGCCCAATGGTGAGGACCGGCTGCGCGAGGCGGCCACCCATGGTTTCAGGCGTGCGATCGTGCCGAAGGCCAATGCGCCCAAGGGGGGCTCGGTCAAGGGCATGGAGGTGATCGCCGTGGAGCGCCTGTCCGAGGCGATCGACGCAGCGTGATTCCGTCGGAGGCGCGCCGGCGGCCGCGATCCTGTTGAGCCGGCCCACGCGCGTCTGCTTCACCGGCGAAGGACCGCCGGGCATGGGCCAGACCCTGCAGACGTCAGATGCGGCTACGGTCAGCCTCGCTGTGCTAGTTTTTCCCGCTCGACGAAGGCGCCCTGTGGCGCCTTTCCGCGCCCAGGAGTAAACGATTACATGCAGGACCCCGCGCTTACCGCCCCCGCCGCCGAAATCCGCCGTGCGGGCGTCGACCTCAATGGACTGATGACGGTGCTGGGCAAGCACCTGTACTCCACGCCGATGGTGGCCCTGCGCGAGCTGGTGCAGAACGCGCATGACTCGATCATCCGCCGTCGCATCGAGCAGCCGGGCAGGGACGTGCCTTCCCGGATCTCCGTCCAGGTCGACGCCACCGCCGGCGTGCTGCGCATCAGCGATACCGGGGCGGGCCTGACCCGCCAGGAGATCCACGATTACCTGGCGACCGTCGGTGTCGGCTACACCCGTGGCCTGCGCCAGGGCGGCGCCGACGAGGATGGCCTGATCGGCATGTTCGGTCTCGGCTTCCTGTCGGCCTTCGTGCTGGCGCGTCGGGTCAGCGTTCGCACCACCTCCTACCAGACGCCGGAACTCGGCCATCTGTACGTGTCCAGCAATGCCGAGCAGTACACGGTCAGCGAAGTGCCCGCGCGCGAGATCGGAACCGAAGTGGAGCTGGAACTGCACCCCGACTTCCTGCCGCTGGCCAACGAAGCACGCCTGCACGAGGTGCTGGGGCGGTACTGCGCGCTGCTGTCCGAACCAATCTTCATCGGTGCCGCCACCTCGGCGATCAATCCGGAGCCGCCGCCGTGGCGGGCGCAGGGCGAGGTCGCGCTGCACCCGGTGCAGGCGCGCCGGCAGTCCCTGCAGTTCGCCGCGCGTTTCGAGCATGACTTCGAGCCCATCGTCACCCTGCCGCTGCGCGCCGATGGCGTCAGCGACGCCACGGGCCTGTTGTGGGTGCAGGATGGCGCCACCTATGGCACCAGTGACAACCGCAATCTGTCGGTGTTCGTGCGCGGCATGCTGCTGGACGACGATGCACGTGACCTGCTCCCGCCCTGGGCCGGCTTCATCGGTGGCGTGATCGAGTCCTCGCGGCTGACGCCCACCGCCAGTCGTGAGGATCTGCAGCGCGATGATCATTACCGCGCCGTGCAGCATGCCCTGCTGGAGGCGTTGATCGATGGCCTGGCCGAGGTCGCACGGCAGCAGCCTGAAGCCTGGCGCCGGGTGCTGGCCCGCCACAACGAAGCGCTGCTGGGCGCGGCGCTGTGTGATGACCGCCTGTTCGAACTGCTGGTGGAGCACGTGCGCGTGCCGACCTCGCAGGGCGATCTGCCGGCCAGCGCGCTGCCGGCACGCGGCGCCGTGCATGTGATCCTCGACAACGGTGGCGGTTTCGAAGAGATGCTGTTCCGTGCGATGGGGGTGCCGGTCGCGCATGGCCATCGTTATGCGGTGGTTCCGTTCCTGCGTCGCTGGGCCCAGGCCAAGGGCCTGCGCCTGGTGGAACTGGGCACCGAGCAGGGCAACCGCGCGCTGTTCCGTACCGATGACAGCCTCGATGAGGCGCAGCTGGCCTGGCTGCGTGAGCAGTTGGGCGATGGTGAGCAGCTGCTGCCGGCGCGCTTCAGTCCGGAGGCACTGCCGGTGGTGGTGGTGCCCGACCGCGAGGCCGAACTGAAGCAGCGGCTGGAGGACGACGAGAACGACAAGCGTGTGTCGATGGCCGCGCTGCGGCTGGCCCGCCAGTTCACTGCACGCATCGAATCGCGTGCACCGTCGCGGCTGTATCTCAACCTCGACAACACCGCGGTGCAGGCGCTGCTGCGCGCACAGCGCGAAGGCCACCCGCAGGCCGAAGCGGCTGCACGCCTGCTGCGCTCCCTGAAGATCATCGTCGCCGCGCAGGGCAGGCCCCTGGCGCGGACGACGGCAACCGCAGGCCCCGACCTCAATGGAGCCTTCACCGACATCGCGGGCGCGCTGCAGCAGATGCTGCGCTGACGCCCGCTCTCATCCAGCCTTCGCTAGACAGGAGCACGTAATCCCCTCATGGACATCTGGAACTGGGTAGAAAAACTGCAGGGCGACCTGCGCCAGGCCGGGCAGGCGCAGAACGCGCACCTGCTGAACCGCCTTGCAGACGACGTCAGCGAGCTGCAGGTCGACCGCGTCGATGCGCTGTTGCCCGAGGCGCGTGCGCTGGGCAAGGCGCTGGACAATCCCTGGGTCGATGTCTACGTCGGCCACTGGGCGCTGCGCAACCGCGTGGGCAACCGCGTCGAAGGTGAAAGTGCACTGGGCGAGGCGGTCGCGCTGTTCGAGCGTGCGCATCGCGAGGACACCCTGGAGTGCCCGCAGTCGATCTGCGTGACCCAGGATCTGGCCGCCTGCTACGGCAACATCGACGGCCCCGGCTGGGTGCCCGAACGGGTCGAGGTCTGCGACGAGACCCTGGCACGCATCGATCCGAGCTGGGCCTGCTTCCAGTGCCTGAGCTGCGAGAAGGCGGACGCGCTGCTGGACGACGGTCGGGGCCAGGAGGCGCTGGATTACCTGCAGGCACAGGCCGACGCGATCGAGGCCTGCGGCAAGGAGGTGTTCGACAGCTTCCCGGAGATGCAGATCAAGATCCTTCTGGGCCTGGGCCGCGCTGAGGAAGCGCTGGCGCTGATCGAAAAGCGGGAGGCCGAGGTGGTCGCTTCGGGCGAGTATGAGCCGGCCAACTGCACCGTGCCGCGCCGCCTGTCCAAGGCCTGGGCGCTGGCACAGCTGGGCCGCGACGAAGAAGCGCTGCAGCAGATGGTGCCGTGGAGCGAGCTGACGCCGAACTACTGGCGACTGTGGGCGAACACCGCCGCCGCGTTGTGCCGGCGCGATCCGGCGCGCAACACCTGGGACCTGGGTACGCGCTTCAACACCATCATCGAGCATTTCGCCCGCGTCGGTTCGCACCGGTTGTTGATCGAGGTGGCTGCACTCAGCCTGGAGCTGGCGCTGCAGCGGGGCGCGCGCTGGGTGGCGCAGCGGCAGCTGGGCCTGGCCCGTGCCCACCTTCCGCAGCTGCGCCAGGATCGCGGCGCGTCCGCGCTGGTGGCCGCCCTGGCCGCACGCGTGGAAAGCCTGCCGGAGGTGCCACCGTTGCCGGTGCCGGCCACGGAGCTGCTGGCGTGGCTGGAAGCGCGCGCGGAGCAGAGCCACCCGCGCGATCCCGAGCAGGAGGCGCAATGGTTGCTGCAGGCCCACGCACAGTTTCCCGATGATGAGCCGTTGGCCGACACGGCGGCTTCGGCGCTCAATGCCTGCGGCGCGCAGGCCGAAGCACGCGCACTGCTGTGGGACTTCGTGGCGGCGCATCCGCAGCACGATGGTGCAGCGGCCTACACGCTGATGCGGTGGCTGGCCGAACAGGGCGATGACGCGGGCCTGCGCCGGTTGGCGGATGTCTTCCGCGACAGCGTGCCGGTGTTCGCCCACTGGTGCGAGGTGCAGCGCGCGCGCCGGGTGTCCGACTGGCCGGCGTTGGAGCAGGCGGCAACGGCGCTGCTGGAGCTGTCGCCGGGATCGCATGGCGCGCGTGGCACGCTGGCCCGCATGTACATGGAGACCGGACGCTTCAGCGATGCCCAGGCCTGCTACGCGCAGCTGATCGAACTGCTGGAGGAGCCCAATGCCGCGCATTGGGACCACATGAGTGCCGCCAGCGCCGCGCATGACTGGGACGCCGTGCGGGGGTCGGCGGCGGCGATCGGCATGGAACTGTCCAGCACCGAGGGTGTGGTCGAAGAGCCGTGGGGCTGGGTGATCATCCGCAGCGAGGAAGAGGGCGAGCCGATGGAGTACTACGCCCGGCGCAGTGGCCCGGTGACCGCCCGCATCGTCGAGAACGCGCCGGCCAACCGCGCCCAGCAGGTGGGTGACTGGGTGGTGTTCGACGCGGCGCTGGTGCATCCGGCACCGGAAGACGAGGAGGCACGCGAGCACTTCATCCCGACCTACGCACAGGTGCATGTGCTGGAGCGTGGCGGCTTCGCCCGCAGCTGGCTGATCGACGGCGCCCATCCGGGTGAGGACGCCTGGAATGCCCTGGTCGAGGCGGTGGAGGCGCAGGGCTGGAAAATCTGGGCCCACAGCCGTCCCGACTACACCGTGACCGACCCGGAGGCCGAGGATGGCACGCTGCCGGGGCTGCTGTTCACCATCGCCCAGCCTCAGGATCACGCACCGCTCGCGCTGCACCGGTTCCTGCAGCAGGCCACCGCCGGCTGGGCACATCCGCTGTGCTGGCTGCGCCTGGCCGAAGCCTGCGACCAGGATCGCCAGCCGCATCTGGACGTGATCGAGCGGTACGGCCTGTAGGCACGCCTCGCTCGCCGGGGCATGGCCCGGCGCCACTGCTCTGCGCCGCCGGGCGATGCCCGGCGGACCTGTCATCCGATCAACGGGAGTGTCCGAACACCAGCTCGATCGCGAACTGGCTGCCGAAGAAGGCCAGCAGCAGCAACAGCATGGCCGTCAATGTCCAGTGCACCGCCTTCACCCCGCGCCAGCCGTAGCGGCGGCGGCCGATCAGCAGCACGCCGAAAACGATCCACGACAGCACGCTCAGTACGGTCTTGTGCACCAGCTTCTGTGCAAGCAGGTCATCGACGAACAGGACGCCGGTGACCAGGGTCAGCGTGAGCAGGGCGAAGCCCACCGCGATGACCCGGAACAGCAGCGCTTCCAGATCGGCCAGCGGGGGCAGGGCGCGCAGCCAGGGCCGGAATTCGCGGCGGCGCAGCGCGCGTTCCTGCAGCCACAGCATGATCGCCAGCAATGCCGCGATGCTCAGCGTGGCGTAGGCCAGCAGGGCCAGCCAGGCATGGCTGGCCAACCGCCAGCCCAGCACCTTGCTCGGCTCGTGGCCATAGCCGTGATAGGCCAGCAGCAACAGTGCCGCGAGCGGAAACACCACCACGCCCAGCGCGGACATGCGGCCGCGTGCACCCACCAGCGACGTCAGCCAGGCCATGCCCAGGCCGACCAGCGACAGCGCCGCGAAGAAATGCATGTCCGGCCCGCCGTTCGTGCGCATCGCCACCATCACGTGATAGCCGCCATGCAGCACGATGGCTGGCAGCGCCGGCCACAGCCAGGCGGGCGAACCTACGGCACCATCGCGGCCGAGCGCGCGCACCAGCAGGACGCTGGCGGCCAGGTAGAGCAGGACGGCGATGAGAACGATTGTCATCGTGGCAGTTTCGCATACCCCCGGGGTGCTGGCGACGGCCGCCGTGTCGCAGCCCGGGAGCAGGGGCGGACCGGCTATACTGTGTGCCTTATTGTCCCCCGTTTTCAGACAGGTCGCACCGCATGTTCGAGTCCCTGACCCAGCGCCTTTCCGGCACCATCGAGCGCCTGCGCGGCCGTGGCCGCCTGACCGAGGAGAACATCCGCGAGGCCACCCGCGAGGTCCGCATCGCGCTGCTCGAGGCCGATGTCGCGCTGCCGGTGGTACAGGCGCTGATCGAGCGCATCAAGGTGCGCGCCGTTGGCCAGGAAGTGTTGAAGTCGCTGACCCCCGGCCAGGCGCTGATCAAGGTCGTCCGCGACGAGCTGACCGCGGTGATGGGCGCTGAAGCCAGCGACCTGAACCTCAACGTGCCGGCGCCGGCCATCATCCTGATGGCGGGCCTGCAGGGCGCCGGCAAGACCACGACCGTGGGCAAGCTGGCCAAGCACCTGAAGGAAAAGCGCAAGAAGAAGGTGATGGTGGTCTCGGCCGACGTCTACCGTCCGGCGGCGATCGAGCAGCTGAAGACCCTGGCCGAACAGGTCGGCGTGCTGTTCTTCCCGTCCAGCGCCGACCAGAAGCCGGAAGCCATCGTCCGCGCCGCCATCGACGATGCGCGCAAGTCGTTCGTCGACGTGCTGCTGGTCGATACCGCCGGCCGCCTGGCCATCGACGAAGCGATGATGGCCGAGATCAAGGCCCTGCACGCAGCGGTCAACCCGGCCGAGACTCTGTTCGTGGTCGATGCCATGACCGGCCAGGACGCGGCCAACACCGCCAAGGCCTTCGGGGATGCGCTGCCGCTGACCGGCGTGGTGCTGACCAAGACCGACGGTGACGCCCGTGGCGGTGCCGCCCTGAGTGTGCGCTACATCACCGGCAAGCCGATCAAGTTCGTCGGTGTCAGCGAAAAGCCGGACGGCCTGGATGTGTTCCATCCGGACCGCATCGCCAGCCGCATCCTGGACATGGGCGATGTGCTGTCGCTGGTCGAGCAGGTCGAGCAGCAGGTTGACAAGGACAAGGCGGCCAAGCTGGCCGAGAAGGTCGCCAAGGGCAAGAAGTTCGACCTGAACGACATGCGCGACCAGCTGGAGCAGATGCAGAACATGGGCGGCATCGGCGGCCTGATGGACAAGCTGCCGGGCCTGGGCAACATCCCGGACCACCTCAAGCAGCAGGTCAGCCAGGGCAAGGAAGTGCCCCGCATGATCGCCATCATCAGTTCGATGACCAAGAAGGAACGGCGCAACCCGAACCTGCTCAACGGCTCGCGCCGCGCGCGCATCGCCAAGGGCTCGGGCGTGACTCCGGCCGACGTCAACAAGCTCATGAAGCAGTACATGCAGATGGAAAAGATGATGAGCAAAATGGCCGGCGGCGGCATGAAGGGCATGATGCGCAGCATGAAGGGCATGATGGGCGCCATGGGTGGCCGCGGCATGCCGTTCCGTTGATCAACATCGGGGGCGGAACCTGTTCGGATCCGACCCCGCCTGCAACGACTGGCGTATGCTGGGCGGCGACCTCTCCCGCAGGTATGTCGCGTGAACGCATCGCCGATTCTTGAACGCGCCGACGCCTTCTGTCGGCGTTTTTCATTGCAGCTTCCGATCCTCCTCGCCCCCATGGCCGGTGCCTGTCCGGTGCCGTTGTCGGCGGCGCTGGCCAATGCCGGCAGCATGGGCGCAATGGGCGCGGTGCTCTCCTCGGCCGCCGATATCGGGCGGTGGATGGATGAGTTCCGGGCCATCTCCACCGGCCCGGCGCAGGTGAACCTGTGGTTGCCGGACCCGGCGCCGACGCGCGACGTGGTCGCCGAATCCGCCAGCCGTGCCTTCCTCGCGCAGTGGGGACCGGAGGTGCCGGCCAGTGCGGCCGATGCCACGCCAGCCGATTTCGAGGACCAGTTCGCTGCGTTGCTGGCCGCGCGCCCGGCGGTGGCCTCGACCATCATGGGCGTGCTTTCCCCCGCGCATGTGCAGCGGTTGAAGGACGCCGGCATTGCCTGGATCGCCTGTGCCACCACGCTGGCCGAAGCGCGGGCTGCACAGGACGCCGGGGCCGATGCGGTGGTGGCACAGGGGGCTGAAGCCGGTGGCCATCGCGGGGCCTTCGATCCGGCGCTGGCCGAACGCCAGCTGGTCGGCCTGTTCGCACTGCTGCCGCGGCTGGCGGACCATCTTCAAATTCCGGTGATCGCGGCCGGTGGCATCGCCGACGGGCGTGGCATCGCCGCGGCATTGACGCTGGGTGCCAGCGCGGTGCAGATCGGCACCGCGTTCCTGCGCACACCGGAGGCAGCACTGGCGCCGGCCTGGGCCGACGCGCTGGCGATCACGGAACCGGAGGATACCTGGCCGACGCGCGCGTTCAGTGGCCGACTGGGCCGCGGCCTGGCAACGCCCTATGTACGCGCCGCTGCGGCGGCCGGTGCGCCGGCTCCGCGCCCGTACCCGGTACAGCGTGGACTGACCGGGCCGATGCGCGCGCAGGCCACACGCGAGAACCGGCTGGCGGCGATGCAGGCCTGGGCCGGGCAAGCGGCGTGGATGGCGCCGGCCCAGCCGGCCGCCGACGTGCTGCGCGGCATGTGGGAACAGGCGCAGGCGCTGCTGCGATGATGCTGACCTGCAACGGCCAGCCGGCGCAGGTGGAGGATCTGCTGCCGGCGCTGGTGAATTACGGTCACTTCACCTCGCTGCAGGTGCGTGGCGGAGCAGTGCAGGGATTGGACCTGCATCTGGCTCGACTGTCGCAGGCCACACGTGAACTGTTCGGCAGCGAGCTGGACACGGCGCAGGTGCGCGGCTGGATGGCGCAGGCGCTGCAGAGGGCCGGTCTTGCCGACGCCTCGCTGCGGGTGACGGTGTTCTCGCGTCACTTCGACTTCCGCGATCCACTGGCCCGCGTGGCGGTCGATGTGCTGGTGGCGGTATCCGCGCCGGTATCGCTGTCCGCGCCGCGGCGCGTGCGCAGCGTCACCTGGCAGCGGGAGCTGCCGCAGATCAAGCACGTCGGCACGTTCGGCCTGTTCGCGCAGCGGCGCGCGGCGATGGCCGACGGGTTTGACGACGCGCTTTTCGTGGACACGCAGGGGCACGTCAGCGAGGGCACGACCTGGAACGTGGCCGTGCATGATGGGCACCAGCTGATCTGGCCACGCGCCGCCGCGCTGCGGGGTACCGCAGAGGCCCTGCTGCGTGCGCATTGGAACGGACCGCAGGTGTGCCGGCCCTTGCCGGCAGGCGCGTTGCAAGGCGTGCAGGCTGCGTTTGCCTGCAACGCCAGCGGACTCTGGGCGCTGCAGAGCATTGATGGGCGGGCCCTGGGTGGCTCGCTGGCGTTGGCTGAACAGGGCAGGGCGGTACTGGCCGGTGTGCCCTGGCAGCCGCTTTCCTGAACGGATGCATGGCCTGCCGGCCGCCGTGCATGGCCCGGCGCTACCGTGACGCGTGGGGTTGGCTCGGCCACGCTCTGCCGCTATAATCGCCCGCTTACCTCGCCATCCTGGCGACTGGGCAATAGGAAAACACACCATGGTCAAGATTCGACTGACCCGCGGCGGCGCCAAGAAGCGTCCGTTCTACCACATCATCGTCACCGACGTGCGCAGCGCGCGCGACGGCCGCAACATCGAGCGCGTTGGCTTCTACAACCCGGTCGCCCAGGGCGCCGAGAAGCGCATCGAGCTGGATCTGGCCCGCGTTGACCATTGGGTCAAGAACGGCGCCCAGCCGACCGACAAGGTCCGCAACCTGATCAAGGAAGCGACCAAGTCCCAGGCCGCTGCGGCCTGATCCTGACGGGCCACGCTCCGGCGTGGCCCTCCTGGTTGAAGCAGATGAAAGATATCGAGCGCCGCATCCTGCTGGGCAGGATTGTCGGCGCTTTTGGTGTGCGCGGCGAGATCAAGCTCGAGTCCTGGACCGAGCCACGTTCCGCCATTTTCCGTTACCAGCCATGGATCGTGCGCAGTCCGTCCGGCGTGGAGACCACGATTGAAGGTGTGCGGGGCCGCGACAGCGGCAAGCACCTGGTCGCGCGTTTCCCCGGCGTCGAGGACCGTGACGCGGTCGAAGCCATGCGTGGCACCGAGATCTACGTGCCGCGCAGCGCGCTGCCGCCGCCGAATCCGGATGAATATTACTGGGTCGACCTGGAAGGCCTGGACGTGAAGACGACCGAGGGCGTTGCCCTGGGCCAGGTCTCGCACCTGTTCAGCACCGGCGCCAACGACGTGGTGGTGGTCCGTGGCGACCGCGAGCGGATGATCCCGTTCGTGCTGCCGGACTTTGTCGTTTCGGTGGACTTCGAGGCGAACCTGGTCGTGGTCGACTGGGATCCCGAGTTCTGAGCATGCGTTTCGACGTCATCACCCTGTTCCCCGAGTTCCTCGCCCAGTCTGCTGGACTGGGCGTGGTCGGGCGCGCGCAGGAGAAAGGGTTGTTCAGCCTTCACGGCTGGAATCCCCGTGATTACGCCGAAGGCAACTACCGCCGGGTGGACGACCGTCCCTTCGGCGGTGGCCCGGGCATGGTGATGCTGATCGAACCGCTGCAGGCCTGCCTGCAGGCGATCCGCAATGCCGATCCGACCCCGGCCAGGGTGATCTACCTCAGCCCGCAGGGGGCGCCGTTGACCCAGGCCAAGGTCCGTGAACTGGCGGCGCTGCCGCGCATGGTCCTGCTCTGTGGGCGCTACGAAGGCATCGACGAGCGCTTCCTGGAAGCCAATGTCGACGAGGAGATTTCCCTCGGCGACTACGTGCTGTCCGGCGGCGAGCTGGGCGCAGCGGTCATCATCGACGCCGTGGCCCGCCTGCAGGAGGGGGCCCTGAACGACGCTGAATCGGCGGCACAGGACAGCTTCGAGGGCGACCTCGGCCTGCTCGACTGCCCGCATTACAGCCAGCCGGCCCAGCACCCGCTGGGTGACGTGCCGGAGGTGCTGCGCTCGGGCAACCACGCGGCCATTGCCGCCTGGCGCCGCCAGCAGTCCCTGGTCCGCACCGCCCAGCGGCGCCCGGACCTGCTGGATGAACAGGCGCTGGGCAAGACCGACCGCAAACTGCTGGAGCAGGGCCGTCAGGCCCGGAAACAAAAGGCCAGCCCCTAGCGCAGGGCTGGCGTTATCGGCTATCATGGCCAATTCCCGCCGGCCCCGGCTGGCGTGCGCAGTACCCAAAACAAACGTGCAGCACAGTCCGGTGACTGCATGAGCCTACGTTGTCGAATCGACACGCCCACCCGAACAAGAATCGGTGTAACCCATGAGCAAGCTGAACAAGTCCATCGTCGCGGAATTCGAATCCGCCCAGATCACCCGCGAACTGCCGAAGTTCAGCCAGGGCGACACCGTTGTCGTCAACGTGAAGGTGAAGGAAGGCAACCGTGAGCGCGTGCAGGCCTACGAAGGCGTTGTGATCGGCACCAAGAATGCCGGCCTGAACTCCTCGTTCACCGTCCGCAAGATCTCGCACGGCTACGGCGTCGAGCGCGTCTTCCAGACCCACAGCGCCATCATCGACTCGGTCGAAGTGAAGCGCCGCGGCAAGGTCCGCGCCGGCAAGCTGTACTACCTGCGTGGCCTGGAAGGCAAGGCTGCCCGCATCAAGGAAGACCTGGCTGCCGCTGCGCAGGCCAAGGCTGCCCGTCTGGCCGAAAAGGCCTGATAGACAACTCCGGTTGTTGCCGCGACGGCCGCCTTCGGGCGGCCGTTTGCGTTTGTGCTCCTGCATCCGCTAGGTTCGTGCGATGAACAAGAACGACCTGCGCTATCCCGACCGCATCCGCGCGGCGCTTCGTCTGCTGGACGACAAGGGGCTGCCGCGCGCGCAGTCCGCACCGTTGCTGCATCGGATGCTGTGGCGGATGGGCGTCGCTGTGCCGCCGCCGATCCTGGCCGGTTTCCGCATCAACGCGCTGGTGCAGGGGCTGCTGTTCGGCCTGTTCTGGTGCGCCCTGATGTGGCTGCTGCTGTGGCAGGGCGGTGAGCGTCCACTCGGCCTGCTGCTGGGTGCCGGATTGCTGGCGGGCGGCCTGTTCGGTGTGGTGATGGCGCTCCTGATGCGCTCGCTTCAACGCCAACGACAGCTGCCCGAATGGCGCCAGTTCCTGGCCTCGCTGGCGGACTGAAGCGATGGCGCAGTGCGCCGTGACCGCAGGCTGCCGATGGCGCTAGTCTGCGGCTTCATTCCCATGCATGCGCCGTGCGATGCCTTCCAAGCGAGCCGCACCTTCCACTGCACCCAGGCTCCTGTCCGGGGGAAATCCGCAGATCGCCAAGGGCGAGGGTGATGCGCCGGTGTAGGCGTACATCGCCGCCATGCCGGACTGGAAGCAGCCCATCGGCGCACGCCTCGACGCACTGATCGGCCAAGCCGTGCCCGGCGTGCACAAGGCGGTGAAGTGGAACTCGCCGATGTACGCGGTGGCCGCCGATGCCGGCTGGTTCCTCAGCTTCCATTGCTTCGCCCGTTACATCAAGGTTGCGTTCTTCCGCGGCGCGGCCCTGCAACCGATGCCACCGGAGCCGTCCAGAAGCGCCGATACCCGCTACCTGCACATCACGCAGGAGGGCATGCTGGATGAAGCGCAGTTCCTCGAGTGGGTCCGCCAGGCCGCTGCATTGCCCGGCGAACGCATGTAAGCCCGCCATTCCGGACGTTCCGCCGACGAGAGCACACGATGACCACGCATGCACCGAACCCCGACGACGCCGGAACACCCGCGGCCGCACTGATCGATGCGCGCATCGCGGAACTGGGTGACTGGCGCGGTGAAACGCTGGCACGCGTTCGGGCGCTGATCCATGAAGCGCTGCCGGAGGTGCAGGAAACCTGGAAATGGCGGGGCACACCGGTATGGGAGCATCACGGCATCCTGTGCACCGGTGAGACCTACAAGCAGGCAGTGAAGCTGACCTTCGCCCAGGGGGCGGCCTTGCCGGACCCGAAGCGCCTGTTCAACGCCAGCCTGGAAGGCAACACGCGGCGCGCGATCGACATCCATGAAGGCACCATGCCCGATGCCACGGCGTTCAAGGCCCTGATGCGCGCGGCGGCCAAGCACAACGCCGCGAAGAACAAGCGGTAGCACCGGGCCATGCCCGGCGCTACCGGGTCACGGCATCCGGGTCCGCCACCGGTGACGGCGGGCAGGCGGGAATCTCCGACGGTGTGGCAATCGCCTCGGCCTTCGCGGGTGTGCTGATCATCTTCGCCTTCCGCCATCCCCCCCAGCGGTAGTACGCCAGCGACAGCAGCATCGACACCAGAGAACTGACCGGGAAACTCCACCAGATCGCATCTGCGCCCCAATAGGGCTGCAGCAGTTCGGCGAACGGAACGCGCACGCCCCACAGTGACGCGGCCAGGATCAGCAGTGGTGGAATCACCGCACCCGTCGAGCGCACCACGCCGGAAATCACGAAGCTCACGCCGAAGAACAGGAACGAGCCGACCACCACATGGTTGAGGTGGCGCGCGATCTGCAGCGACTCGCTGCCCTGCGGCAGGAACAGGGCCAGCGAGTACTGGTCCAGCAGCACCAGCGGCAGGATCAACGCACCGGTCAGCAGGAAATTGAACAGCACGCCCTTGCGTGCGGTGCCGCGGACGCGATCCCACTGCTGGGCACCCACGTTCTGTGCGGCCATCGTCGAACAGGCCGCGCCGATCGCCATCGCCGGCATCTGCACGTAGTTCCACAATTGCAACGAGGCGCCATAGGCCGCCGCGGTTTCGGTGCCGTACTGGTTGACCATGGTCATCAGCAGGATCACCGACAGCGAGATCAGCACCATCTGCAGGCCCATCGGCACGCCTTTGACCACCAGTGCCTTGAGGATGGTCAGGTCCAGCTTGAACAGGCGCATGTCGGCGCGACCCAGCCACAGCGTGTGGCGCTTGTGCCGCATGTACAGCAGCAGGCCGCCCAGCGAGAGGGTCTGCGACACCAGCGTGGCCCAGGCCGAACCGGCGATGCCCAGCTCCGGGAACGGACCCATGCCGAAGATCAGTACCGGATTCAATGCGATGTCCAGCACGACCGACAGCAGCAGGAAGCGGAACGGCGTACGCGAGTCACCGGCACCGCGCAGCGCGGCGCTGAGGAAGGCAAAGGCATACAACGTCGGCATTGCCAGGAAGATGATGCGCAGATAGGCCTCGGCCAGTGGCAGCGAGGCCGCCGGCGTGCCCATCGCCGCCAGCAGCGGATGGGCCATGAACCAGCCGGCGATGGCGATGATCGCCGACAGGCCGATGAAGAACGTGGCACTGGTGCCGACCACGCGCCGTGCCTGGGCGATATCCCGTGCACCGATGGCCTGGCCGATCAGGATGGTGGAGGCCATGCCGAAGCCGAACACCGAACCGATCAGGAAGAACATGATGTTGTTGGCGTTCGCGGTGGCGGTCAGTGCCGCTTCGCCGAGGAAGCGCCCGACCCATACCGCGTTCACCGAACCGTTCAGCGACTGCGCGATGTTGCCCGCCAGGATCGGCAGCGAGAACAGCAGGAGATTGCGGCCGATCGGGCCGGCGGTCAGGTCAAGCGGCGCTTTGGCCATGGGGTGGTGATCGAATCCCGGGAGGCGCACACTAGCACCAAGCCGGTTCGCGGGATGTGGCAATGCATCAACGACAGCAGGTGAGGTCGATGACGTTGGCCTTGATTGGCGGCCTGTTGGCCGCATGTTCGTCGGGAGACCGGCTGGGCGATACCCAGGTGCGGCCGACCGACCGCCCCGAATGTCTGGTCGGCAGCCAGCGCCAGGATCTCGCTGCCGGAGCACCGACCCTGATCGGGGGCAGCGGCTGCCGCACCGACCCCGACAATCCGCGCCCCCTGAACAAGCGAACGGAGTAGTACCTGCCGATGCCTGAGCTTTCCCCGCTGTCGCCCAGTGTCCGTCTGGACATCTGGTTGTGGGCGGCCCGTTTCTTCAAGACCCGCAGCCTGGCCAAGCAGGCCATCGAAACCGGCAAGGTCAGCGTGGCCGGTCAGCGGCCGAAGTCCTCGCGCGCGGTGCGCGTGGGTGAGCACCTGCAGGTCGATCGCGGCGAGGAGCATTTCGAGATCCAGGTGATGGGCCTGAGCGACCAGCGCGGGCCTGCCCCGGTCGCGCACCAGCTGTATGCCGAGAGCGAGGCCTCGAAGGCACGGCGCGCCGAGCAGCGCGCACTGCGCATCGCCGCGCGCGACGGCTTCCAGCCACCGGAGCACAAGCCGGACAAGCGCGCGCGGCGTCTGATCCGCGCGCTGGGCGACATCGACGCGCTGTAACGCGAACGCCCCCAAGGCAGCGCCGGGCCATGCCCGGTGGGCCTTCCGACAGCAGCGCCGGGCCTGCCAGTGATCAGCCGTGCAGGTCGTAGCGGTCCAGCTCCATCACCCGGGTCCACGCCGCGACGAAGTCCTGCACGAACTTCTTCTCGCCGTCTGCACTGCCATAGACCTCTGCCAGCGCACGCAGCACCGCATTGGATCCAAATACCAGATCAGCACGGGTGGCGGTCCAGCGTGCGGCGCCGTCGTTGCGGCTGCGGCCTTCGTAGGTTTCACGACCGGTGGCCTTCCACTGCGTGCCCATGTCCAGCAGGTTGACGAAGAAGTCGTTGCTGAGTGTCCCGGGCCGATCGGTGAAGACGCCGTGCGCGCTGCCATCGGCATTGGCACCCAGTACGCGCAGGCCACCGACCAGCACGGTCAGCTCCGGGGCGGTCAGCGTCAGCAGTTGCGCCCGGTCGATCAGCAGCGCTTCGCCCGGAACGCTGTAGGCGCCCTTGAGGTAGTTGCGGAATCCATCGGCCGCCGGTTCCAGCACCGCGAACGATTCCACGTCGGTCTGCTCCTGGCTGGCGTCGGTACGGCCCGGCGTGAACGGTACGCTGATGTCGTGCCCACCGGCCTTGGCGGCCTGTTCGATGCCCACGCCACCGGCCAGCACGATCAGGTCGGCCAGCGACACCTGCCTTTCACTGCCGGCATTGAACCCGCTCTGCACCTTTTCCAGTGCGGCCAGCACCTTGGCCAGACGGGTGGGCTGGTTTACCGGCCAGTCCTTCTGCGGTGCCAGGCGGATGCGCGCACCATTGGCGCCGCCCCGCTTGTCCGAGCCACGGAAGGTGGAGGCCGATGCCCAGGCCGTGGACACCAGTTCAGGGACGCTCAGGCCGCTTGCGGCGATCGCCTGCTTCAGGGTGGCCACGTCCCTGGCATCGATGAGCGGGTCCTTTGCGGCCGGCAGCGGATCCTGCCAGATGAACTCTTCGGCCGGCACTTCCGGCCCCAGATAGCGCGCGCGCGGCCCCATGTCGCGATGGGTCAGCTTGAACCAGGCGCGCGCGAACGCATCGGCAAACGCCTGCGGATCGGCCAGGAAGCGGCGCGAGATCTTTTCGTAGGCGGGATCCATGCGCAGCGACAGATCGGTGGTCAGCATGGTCGGGCGGTGCTTCTTCGAGGCGTCGTGCGCATCGGGAATGACCGCCTCGGCATCCTTGGCCACCCATTGATGCGCGCCGGCCGGACTCTTGGTCAGTTCCCATTCGTACTTGAACAGGTTCTCGAAGAAGTCATGGCTCCACTGCGCTGGAGTACGGGTCCAGGTGACTTCCAGGCCACTGGTGATGGTGTCGCCGCCCTTGCCGCTGCCGAAGCTGTTGGCCCAGCCCAGGCCCTGGCTCTCCAGATCGGCCGCTTCAGGCTCCTTGCCGACGTTGTCTGCCGGGCCGGCGCCATGGGTCTTGCCGAAGCTGTGCCCGCCGGCGATCAGCGCCACCGTTTCTTCATCGTCCATCGCCATGCGGCCGAACGTGTCACGGATGTCATGTGCAGCCAGTACCGGGTCAGGATTGCCGTCGGGGCCCTCGGGATTCACATAGATCAGGCCCATCTGCACTGCGGCCAGCGGGTTCTCCAGCTTGCGCGAATGCACGTCGCCATCGGCATCGTCATCGGACACCAGCACGCCGTGGGATTCCACCACGCCCTCGGAGCCGTGCTTGTAGCGCACGTCACCGCCCAGCCATGTGGTTTCGCGGCCCCAGTACACATCCTGATCCGGTTCCCAGGTATCGGGACGGCCACCGGCGAAGCCCAGTGTCTTGAAGCCCATCGACTCCAGCGCGACATTGCCGGTCAGGATCAGCAGGTCGGCCCAGGAGATGGCCTGGCCGTACTTCTGCTTGATCGGCCACAGCAGGCGTCGCGCCTTGTCCAGGCTGACGTTGTCCGGCCAGCTGTTGAGCGGAGCGAAGCGCTGCTGGCCGCGGCCGCCGCCACCGCGGCCATCACCGATGCGATAGGTGCCGGCGCTGTGCCACGCCATGCGGATGAACAGGCCGCCGTAGTGACCGAAATCGGCCGGCCACCAGTCCTGCGAGTCCGTCATCAGTGCTTTCAGGTCTGCCTTCAGCGCGGCATAGTCCAGGCTCTTGAACGCCGATGCGTAATCAAAGCCGGCATCGAGCGGGTTGGAGCGCGCGGAATGCTGGTTGAGCAGGTCCACGCGCAGCTGGTTCGGCCACCAGTCGCGGTTGGTCGTCGCGTCACCGACGACGGCATGGTTGAAGGGGCACTTCGCTTCGCTTTTCATGGGTCTCTACCTGTGGACTGGCGAAAGGTGGAATCGGGGGAGGCCCGACCCACATTAGGTGGCGCCTGTGGATCGGTAAATTCGATTGATTCAACCAATGCGATAGTGGCTGTCTATTAGGTCCGGGGCTTGTACGGGTGTGTGCGATCAGCGCTTGAGCAACCCCGCGCCGAGCTTCAGCAGGTCGCTGGCCCCGAACTGGCCGTCGCCGTCCTGATCGAGCACCCCGCCCAGCATGCTGCCGATGCCGCCGGACTGCTGGGCCTCCTGGCCGAGGGCGCTGCTGAGTTCGCTGGCGTTGCCCTGCTGGGCGAAGCGCTGGGCCAGGAAGGACATGACGATGGGCGCAAGGATCGCCAGCAGCTTGCCGGAGGTGCCGCTGTCCAGCCCGGTCTTCTGGCCTAGCACCTGCGCGGCCTGCGGCTGCTGGCCACCGAAGATGTGGCCGAGGATGCCGGCCCCATCGGTGGCGCCGCTGCCGCCGCCACCCATCACTGCGCCGAGGATGCTGCCGAGGTCGAAGCCGCCACTCCCACCAGTGCCTAGATGGTCACGCTGCAGCGCATTGAGCAGGGACTGCGCGCCCTGTGGCTCGCTGGCGTTCTGGCCCATTGCGCCCAGCAGCAGCGGCAAGGCGCTGCCCACCGCCTGGGTGGTCTGGCTGCTGTCCAGGCCGAGCTGCTGGGAAACCTGCTGCAGGCCCTGCCCCTGCTGCAGCTGCTGGAAGAGGGATGCGGCGAGGGATTCGGTGTTCATGGCGGTCTCCGTTCTGTGAAGGAAGGACCGCCCGAGCATAACGCCGCCTGCACGACGGAAATGCGAAGGCTGCCGGGCGCAGGCTCGCTCTGACCGGGGGCGGGAGGGGGGCCGGCGTTGCGCCGGTCCCATGCCGGTTACAGCAGTGACTTCAGCCGATACAGCGCTTCCAGCGCCTGTTTGGGCGTCAGTTCGTCCGGATCGATGGCGGCCAGCGCCTCCTGCGCCTTGCTGGACGGGGCATTGAACAGGCCGAACTGCTGCGGGGCATCCAGCGCCTGAGGGGCCAGCTCCGCCGCGTGGCTCTCGCTGCCCCGTTGTTCCAGTTCGGCCAGGCGCCGCCGCGCCTGTGCCACGGTCGATCGAGGCAGGCCGGCCAGCGCGGCCACCTGCAGTCCGAAGCTGCGGTTGGCCGGGCCGTCTTTCACAGCGTGCATGAACACCAGCGCTTCGCCATGCTCGACCGCATCCAGGTGCACGTTGGCGATACCGCTGCGGCCGCCCTCGTGCTGCTCGTCGGCCAGCGCGGTCAGCTCGAAATAGTGGGTGGCGAACAGTGTGTAGCAGCGGTTCTCGTAGGCGAGGTGGCGGGCCACCGCGTCGGCCAGGGCAAGGCCGTCATAGGTGGAGGTGCCGCGGCCGATCTCATCCATCAGCACCAGCGAATGTGGGCTGGCGTGATGCAGGATGTAGCTGGTCTCGGCCATTTCGACCATGAAGGTCGACTGCCCGCGGGCGAGATCGTCGCCGGCGCCGATGCGGGTCAGGATGCGGTCGATCGGGCCGATCACGGCGCGGCTGGCCGGTACGAAGGAGCCGATGTGGGCCAGAAGCACGATCAGTGCATTCTGCCGCATGTAGGTGGATTTACCGCCCATGTTCGGGCCGGTGATGACCAGCATCCGGCGGTCCGGGTGCAGGTCCAGATCGTTCGGCTCGAAGGGCTGCTCGCGCACGGCTTCCACGACAGGGTGACGGCCGCGCTCGATCTTCAGGCAGGGTGCCGTTTCCAGTTCCGGGCGCGACCAGTCCAGTGCCTGCGCGCGCTCGGCGAATGCGGCCAGCACATCCAGTTCGCTCAACGCGGCGGCACACTGCTTCAGCGGCTCCAGCTGTGCACCCAGCGTGTCCAGCAGCTGCTCATACAGGAACTTCTCGCGCGACAGCGAGCGGTCGCGCGCGGACAGTACCTTGTCCTCGAACGCCTTCAGTTCTTCGGTGATGTAGCGCTCGGCGTTTGTGAGGGTCTGGCGGCGCGTGTAGTGCACCGGTGCGCGGTCGGCCTGGCCCTTGCTGATCTCGATGTAATAGCCGTGCACACGGTTGTAGCCGACCTTCAGTGTGGCAATGCCGCTGCTTTCGCGCTCGCGCCGCTCAAGGTCGACCAGGAACTGGTCGGCGTTCGTGGAGAGGCGTCGCAGCTCATCCAGCTCCTCGTCGAAGCCATCGGCCAGCACGCCGCCATCGCTGAGCTTCAGCGGCGGCATTTCAGCGATGGCACGCGCGAGCAGCTGCGCGCAGTCGTCATGCTCGCCCAGCGCGGCGTACAGCGCCTGCAGGCGTGGCGAGTCCAGCGGCGCCAGCACGTCGCGCACCGCAGGCAACAGGCCCAGGCCATCGCGCAGTGTCGAGAAATCGCGGGGGCGTGCCGAGCGCAGGGCGACGCGGGTGAGGATGCGCTCGAGGTCACCCAGGCGACGGAACTGTTCGCGGATGTCGCCATCGCTGCCGCGATCGATCAGCGTCGCTACCGCATGGTGGCGCTGTACCAGCACCTCGCGCAGGCGCAACGGGCGATGCAGCCAGCGACGCAGCAGGCGGCCGCCCATCGGGGTGACGGTGCTGTCGAGCACGCCCAGCAGGGTGTTGCGGGTATCGCCGTCGACCCGCGTATCCAGCTCCAGGTGGCGGCGGGTCGCAGCGTTCATGGCGATCGCCTCGCCGGCGGTTTCCATCGCGATCGAGGTCAGGTGCGGCAGGCGCTGCTTCTGGGTTTCTTCGACATAGCCGAGCAGGGCGCCTGCGGCGGCCGTGGCGCGTGGCTTGTCGTCGATGCCGAAGCCGCTCAGGTCATGCAGCTTGAAGAAGGCCAGCAGCTGCCGACGACCGCTGTCCGCGTCGAACAGCCATGGCGCGCGGCGACGCACACCGCTGCGCTGGCGCAGGAAGTCCGGCCAGTTCTCCTCGTCCGGCACCAGCAGCTCGGCCGGCTCCAGGCGCGCCAGCTCGGCTTCCAGCGCGTCGTCGGTGTCGACCTCGTTGACCAGGAAGCGGCCACCGGCGAGGTCGGCCCAGGCCAGGCCGTAGCCCTGCCGGGTGCGCGACAGGGCCATCAGCAGGGTGTCGCGGCGTTCGTCGAGCAGTGCTTCGTCGGTGACCGTACCGGGGGTGACGATGCGGACCACCTTGCGCTCGACCAGCCCCTTGGCCAGGGCCGGGTCGCCGATCTGCTCGCAGATCGCCACGGATTCGCCCAGCGCCACCAGCCGTGCCAGGTATCCCTCGTAGGCATGCACGGGCACACCGGCCATTGGAATCGGGGCGCCGCCGGAACTGCCGCGCTGGGTCAGGGTGATGTCGAGCAGGCGTGCAGCCTTGCGTGCATCGTCGTAGAACAGCTCGTAGAAGTCGCCCATGCGGAAGAACAGCAGCAGATCCGGGTACTCGGACTTTGCTGCGAAGAACTGCTTCATGAGGGGCGTGTGCTCTGCACTGGCCTTCGATGCAGACGGTTTCGCTTTTGAATCAGTGGTTTGCAAGAGAGCTTCCTACCGGTTGTAGCGGTCGATCCGGGGCCACGCCGGCGGCAGTGACTCAAACAGGATCACATTGATGGCGCGACAGGCACACAGCGGATCGACCATGGATACGGTTGTTGCGACGCAGGCAGATGCCCGGCGCCGCCGACGCATCAAGTTTAAGCTGACCTACCGGCAAATCTGCCAACTGGGCATCATCGGCTGACACATCACGCAAGAGGTGGAGCTGTGACGCGGCGATTCGGTCCATTGTGGGTGATTGCGATCCTCTTCGCGCCGCTGGGAGCCAGCGGTGGGACGCCTGCTGACCCGGAGCTGCGCGGCGAGCTCCTGCGGATGAAGGATGCCGATCAGGCGGTCCGGGACCTTCCGCTGACCACGGAGGGCGAGGAGAGGGTGCTCAGTGCCGTCGATGCGGTGCATACCGCTCGGCTGAAGGCGATCGTTGCGGCCCATGGCTGGCCGACCGTGGCGCAGGTGGGCCAGGACGGGGCGGACGCGGCCTGGCTGCTGGCCCAGCATGCCGACAAGGATCCGGCGTTCCAGCGCTCTGTTGCGGAAGCCATGGAGCCCTTGGTAGCGACGGGGCAGGTCAAAGCGTCCAATTACGCCTACCTCTGGGACCGCACCCACGACCCCCAGCGCTATGGAACGCAGGGGCGTTGTGCAGACCCGGGGCGTTGGGAGCCACGTGCGGTTGAAGCACCTGAGACGCTTGACGAGCGTCGCGCTCGAATGGGCCTGGCGCCCATGGCGGAGTATCAAGCGATGGTCTCCAGGCATTGCGAGCAGTTTGGGCGTTAAGATCGGATCAGCAGTTGGGGCACTGCGCGCGGAGAGGCAGGGGTGAGTCGCACACTCCTCCGGTTCAGGCCGATGGTGGAGGGGAGCGAATGCCGGCCAGCGGATCCCGCAGGATGCCGAGCCAAGGCTCGACGATCTGCTCGAATGCAAAAACGTGTTCCCGGTGCAGGTCCATGCCGCTGAGGTAGTGGCGGATGCTGCGTTCGAATTCATCGGCCGCGTCCAGATTGCCTGCGTTTGTGCGGAGCAGAAGAACGGTGGCCGCTTCCAGTGCCGCCACACGGACATGCATCCGGTTCATGGCCCCCTGGAGGCGCAGCAAGGCATCCCGCGTCTCAGTGTTCATCGGACCTCCCGGGGAAGATCGCTGCATCGGTCCGCGAACCTGCGAGCCGCCGCTGGAGAGTGAGTGCGACGCTCGGATCAATGAGGGCAACCTCCTGGTTGGATGCCAGGCAGACCCGGTGGCTGCAGAGCGGCAATCCCTGCCCATCGTTGCTGATGGGGTGGACGTGGCCGAGCGGGACACTCTCGATGGTGAGCACCTCGTCAAGCGCCAGGGCGACAAGCTGGACGCCAGCCTGCACCAGCAGCATCGCCGGGCAGCGGGCACCGCAGCGGGTGCCGCCCGTGACAAGGCCAAGATCCACGACGGGCACCGTCTGCCCGCGTACGGACACGCTGGACAGGCCGTCCGTACCCCGGGTCAGAGCCTCCGGACCACGTATTTCCACCGCCGATTCAACATCGATCCCGAACAGCGCCGCACCGGCACGAACAACCACCAGTTCCAGGAACGGCTGCGGTGACGCGTGGTGCGCGGGAGCGGCGGAAAGCGCGAGGGCACTGTGGTCGATGGCATCCGCGCGGGGCAACCGCTTGACGAACTCCTCGAAGCGCATGCGGCTGACCGCCTGCCGGTTGTGGCAGCAGGGGCAGACCAGGATCCCTGCGCCGCGCAGATCGGTCAGGCCTGCGCCCGCCTTCAGCATCGAGGTGTGGTTGCATGCACGGCATGTTGCTTGCACTGCGTGCAGGCGTGTCAGCGCGCCTTCAGTGGTCAGGTCTCCCTGAACAAGGCGAAGCAGAAAGGAACCTGTGTTGGCCACTGGCAGACTTCTCGGATGGATCAGGAGCAGGCAACTGCCCCGGGATTCTCGGCGGCTTCCATGAAGGGATCAAACGCACGCCGCGCAGTCCATCCGCGGGTGCAGGCCTGGCTCATTCGAGCAGGTGGGGTGCAACAGTGAGTCTATCGGTCAGTTCGGTCGCACTGATGGGCCTGCACAATGCAAAGCCCTGGATCTGGTCGCATCCGAGCTCCCGCAGCGTGGTGACCTGGTCGGCGGTTTCAGCCCCCTCAGCGACGGCGGTGTAGCCCAGATCATGGGCCAGGCCGATGATGGCACGGACTTTCAGGCGGGCCCGCGTGTCGGTCGAGATTCCATCAATCAGCGATTTGTCCAGCTTCAGCGTGTGGATCGGCAGTTCGGTCAGGTAGGCGAAGTTGCTGTAGCCGCTGCCGAAGTCGTCCAATGCCAGGCGGATTCCCGCCGATGCCATCCGCCTGAGCTGCTCGCCGGGCAGGGAGTTCACCCGCAACCATTCTCCTTCGGTGATCTCGATTTCGAGGTCGCTGCAGCGCAGCCCCTCGGCATGGATCCTGGCGACCAGCGCATCGGCCATGCCGGCACGGGCCACATTCCGTGCAGACAGATTGATCGACAGGCCCAGCGTGATGCCGTCGCGTTTCCAGCATGACAGCTGCTTCAGCGCTCGGTCGACGACCCACTCCGTGACCTTCTCCATCAGTGCGTTACGTTCGAATGCCGGGATGAATTCGGCAGGGCTGACCGGGCCAAGCCGAGGATGATCCCAGCGGATCAGCGCCTCCGCTGACACCGCACTGAGATCAGACCCGCGGAAACGAGGCTGGTAGAGCAGATGGAATTCGTCGTGGCGCAGGCCGTCGCGGGCACCGGCAAGCAGGTGATACTCGCGCCGCAGACTTTCATCGCGCCGAGCGGAGTACCAGCAGTAGGTGACCTGGCTGGACACCGCCCAGTGAAGTCCCACGAACATCCTGCGGATGATGTCGTCGGCGCTGTCCTTGCCGGTTTCGGCCTGGCAGAGGCCGACGTGGACGAGAGGCCGGAGGGGCTGCGCTGCATCCTCCCTGGGCTGCGTCAGGCGCAGGTGCAGCGCTTCCACCAGGCGCTCGATGTCGTCACGGGTGGGCAGCTCCACGAGGAAGGCAAAACGGCTGCCGCCCATATGGTGGACGTCCGCCTGGCCGTCCAGGGCGGCCTCGATGCGTGCTGCGTCCTGCCTGACCCGCGTCTCCAGCGAGGCCATGCCGAAGGCCTGACAGGGCTCGGCATTCGGCAGGTCAAGGACATCGACGAGGACGGCGACGGGCGATCGGCCCGGCAACCGGCGTGATCGTGTGGTGTAGTCGATCGTGAAGGTTTGTCTGTCCAGCAGCCCGCTGGAGGTCCCGTGGCGGCTGGACAACGCATGCGGCCGCAGGGGGCGTGTCACCGCCCCGATGAGGGACGGCAACGTGCGCCGATCAGTCAAGGAGAGTTTCCTGGGCAGGCTATCCATCGAAGGACCCCGGGCATCGCGGGCGGCGCGCAGTGGCGCCGCCCTTGAGGCTTACTGCCGGGCTACCAGGGTCAACCCGGAATATGTTCCCGTGAGGCGGATCATGTAGGTGACCGCCGAGGGCGAGCCGATCCGCACCGACTCCGAATTGGTCGGTCGGGTTGATTTCGCATCGTAATCGGAGGCGCTGGGGACGCGCTGCGCCGCTACATACAGCGATACGTCGCCTTTGCCGCCCAGCGTCATGATGGTCAACGGTGTGCCGGCCCGGGCGGTGAAACTGTAGGTCCGCTCTGCGGAGGTGCTTGACAGCCCGCGCAGTTCTACTGCGTTGCTCAGTTCCACATTCGGCGGGGTGCAGCTCTCGACGGTGGGATCGCAGGGTTCGGTGGTCGCGGCGGTTACCAGTGCATTGGCGTCGAGGATTCCCGCGCCCATCGGTGTGCTGGTGGGAATGCTGGCCGGGAAAGGACGCGCAGTGGATTTCAGCAGGTCCCGCATCTGGTCCCAGCGCAGCGGCGTGGTGGCCACGCTCTGGACCAGCGCTGCTGCGGCGGCCACATGGGGCGATGCCATCGAGGTACCGGTATATCCTCCGATGCCGAACTCGGTCGTGGGGCGGGTGGTGCCCGTGTTGACGATCTGGAAGATGTAGCCGTTCGGATCTCCATCTACACCTCCACCGCCACCTGGCGCGGACAGATCCACCCGGTTGCCCCAGCTGGAGTAGCTGGCCTTGCCGCCGGTGACACGCGTGGCGCCGACGCTGATCACATCCTTGCAGGAGGACATCGTGTAGGTGCCGGCATCGGCGTTGGAGTTGCCGGCTGCCACCACCACCATCGCACCGCGTCGGTTCACTTCGTCGATGGCGTCCTGGTAGATCTGCGGGCAGGCGTCGGGCCCATTGCTGCCCAGGCTCATGTTGAGCACTTCCGCCGGATTGGCATTGACCGGCAGGCCGGCAACGGTCGCGCCGACCGCCCACAACATGCCATCGGCAATGTCGCTGCCGTACCCGCCACACGAACCCAGCACACGCACCGGCAGAATCCTGGCGTTGTGGGCCAGACCGGCCAGACCGACACCGTTGTTGGTCTGCTGCGCGACGGTACCGGAGACGTGGGTGCCGTGCCAGGAGCTGTCGCGGGCGGCGTGCGGAGGCGCGCCCAGCGCGGTGCAGTAATTGGCTTCCATCCAGTCGCCCTGGTCCCAGCCACCGGCGACGCGGGCGTCGGTGTCGCGACGGGAGATCAAGCGGTCGGAGATCATGTCATAGCCCGGCAGCACGTTGTCCTTCAGGTCGGGCGTGTTTTCCACGACGCCGGTGTCGATCACCGCCACCACGACGCCTGCGCCGGTGGAGATGTCCCACGCCTGGTCGGCGCGTACTCCACCTGTCTGATCGTGGAAGTTCCACTGCAGCTGGGCATATTGAGGATCATTCGGGATCAGTTTCGGCTGCACCATGCCGCGCCCGGTGTCGAGCGCCTGGTAGAGCCGGTCCACTTCGACCGACGTCACGCCGGGTTCGGCCGCCAGCTCGCGGACGAAGGCTGCCGTCTCGGCGGAGTTGAGCCGGCGTGAGGTCTGCACCACGTACCAGCCAGGTACGGCCATGTTGCGCAGGACACTGGCCCTGGCGGCCGGACGGGCGGCTGCGCGTGCCGTCGCCGCAGCCGCCGTGGTGATGCCTGAACGCTGCGCCGAGCTGGCGAGCGACTGCGTCAACAGGCTGCGTGACTGGGTGGTGGTGCCGGTCGTCTTGACGATGAAGCGCTGGCCGACCGACGGCTGGGCGGTCGATGTGGCGGCAGCCACGTTGCGCTTGATCACCTTGCTGGTATCCAGGCGTGGTGCGGCATGGGCGGCGCTGGTGGTGATCAACACCGAAGCGATTGCAGCGGCCAGTGAGGTGTGGATGGACATGGTGGGTCTCCAGGAAAAGGGTGAAGCGCGTCGGAGCGGGAGTGGTCGGTGTCGCTCTGTCACAGGTCGATGCCGAAGCCCACGCCTGCGGAGGATTCGCCACCACTGAAGGCCCCGCCCAGACTGAAGGAGCCGCGTTCCCCGATCTTCCGTGCATAGCCCACCGACAGCGCCTGCTCGCCGCTCTGGAAGCCCGCACCGACCGCGATGCGCCCGCGTTCGCTGCGGGTGCCTGCGGCGTTGGTCGCCATGTTCAGCATCGCCGCGCTCATCGCGCCCTGGCGGTCCAGGCGGCGATCGACCGAGCTGAGGCGGCGGTCCACGTCCGTACGATAGGTTTCGAAGGAATCGTTCAATGCGGTGAACCGTGCATCGGTATAGGATTTCGCCGCGTTGACACCGGCATTGACCTGGCCCACGTTCGCCGCATCGGTCGCCTGGGTACCGGCGGCCACATGGGTGATCTGGCGCTCCGCACCGCTGGCACCGACCGACACCGTGTCGGCGCGATCGGCGACCGAGCCGCGCCCCAATGCGACGGCGTTGTCGGCGGTGACGCTGGCACCTTGGCCGAGTGCGGTGCCGGAAGCGCTGCTGACGGAGGCCGACTCACCCAGGGCCACGGCGTTGCTGGCCTGGGCACTGATGCGGCTGTTGGCACCGACGGCCGTGCTGCCGTCGGCATTGACCCGCGCGTTGCCGCCCAACGCCGTGTCGTTGGGTCCATGGGCGTAGGCGCCGGCGCCCAGCGCCACGCTGTTGTCCGCGTTGGCGGTCGCGCCGGATCCCACTGCCACAGCGTTGGTCCCTTCGCCCGCCTGGGCTGCGGAATCGCCTCCCACGGCGACCTGATCGTTGCGGCCATGACCTGCACCGACGTCCGCCTCGATGTCATCCAGTCGGGTGGTCAGCCTGCCGATCTGCACATCGATGGCTGCGAAACTGTCGGCGAAATTGCCGAGCGCACCCGACACCGCATCCAGCTGTGCCTTGTTGACCGCATCGGTTGCCGCCGTACCGGCCGCCACGTTGACGATCTGGCGTTCGCTGCCTGCGCGTCCCACCGAGATGGTGTTGTCACGATCGGCGTAAGAGCCTGCACCGAGCGCCACCGCGCGGTCGACGGGGTGGGTCACGCCGTCGACGAACGACGGGTCGCCCACGGTTGCGCCGCCGCCGATCGCCACCGACTCGCTGCCCCACACGTCCGAATCCGTGCCGATCGCCACGCTGTTGGTGAACAGCCGCGGTGTATCCCCCCAGAAATCGCCATTCCAGGTCATGCCGTCACCGACCACCACGCTGCCTTTGCCGGCGGCCCAGGCGCCATAACCGACTGCGGTGGCGCCCTCGATCAGGGCCAGCGCGTTGGCGCCCAGGGCCGTGGTGTTGAGCGCGCCCGCCCGGGCATTGCTGCCCACGGCCACGGTCAGGTCGTACAGGGCCAGTGCGCCCGAACCGAACGCATTGGAGAACTCGCCCAGAGCCTGGGCCCGGTCACCGACGGCCATGGCGTCATATGCGCTGGCCACCGCGCGGTAGCCGATCGCGGTGGAGCGGATAGCGCTGGCACTGGCCAGCCCGCCCAGGGAGATGGCTGCATAGGCGGTGGACTGCGCGCCGCCGCCGACGGCCACGGAAAGGCGACCGGTGGCCTGCGTGTTCTGCAGCAGCTGGCCGGCAAAACCTTCCCCGATCTGGTCCTCCAGATCGTCGGCAATGCCGCCGATCGCCACGCTGGATTTGCCGCTGCCCAGGGCGCCGGCGCCCCCGGCAGTGGCAAAGTCACCTTCGGCCTGCGCGCCGGCGCCCAGCGCCGTGGACGCCACGCCAGTGGCGGCGGTCTGCTGGAACAGCACTACGCCATACGGGTTCTGCGACTGGTAGTCGATGTCCAGCATGCCGCCGATCGCGGTGCTCGAGTCGGCGATGGCCAGCGCTTCATTGCCCACCGCGGTGGCGCGGTTGGCGTAGGCCACGCTGCCGGCGCCAAGCGCGGTCGTGCCTTCCCCGACCGCGGCGCTCGCCTCGCCTGCGGCCAGCGCGTTGTCGCCGTCGGCGTAGGCGCCGGCATTGCTGTCCTCGCTGCCGGTGGCGGCGAGGTAGGGCACTGGATCAGCCTCGACATCGGCGGCGTACACGATCTGCTCCGGCGCGGACACCTGCTCGACGCCCAGCGCCGTAACGATCCCGCTGGCCAGGGCGGAGCAGGACACCAGCAGCGAGCCGGTGGCCAGCAGCGCCGCGACCTGACGGCGGCGCCCGGACCGCGTCCGGCTGCACGCGATTTCGGACACAACCACCTGCCGGCCCAGCGCGGCGTTCCACACGATACGGTAAATCCGGTTCATTGCTCTGATCCTCGATCTGGAGTGCAGGCCCTTCGTCGTGGCTGCCCGCAGGGGGTCGACGAGTGGGGCGGTGTAGTCGTCGTGTCACGGCAGTGGCGTAGGCGCCCGCCGACAACATGAACGTAGGCCCACCGAGGGGGCATGTCGACTGCAACTCCTGACAGAAATATGATCGGTTTCTCGCCATCTCTTCACGCCGCCCATGCTCCGTTCATTCCTGCGCTGGCTGGACCGGGCGCCGATCGAAGACCCGGTGGACCGCCGCAACGCGCGCGTCATCCAGCTGCTGCTCCTGTTCCTGGGGGTGACCATCCCGGCGACCCTGGCCTTCGCGGTGATCGTGGCCTGGTCCCAACTGGTCTCGAGCGAGGTGCACTGGTCGACGCATGCCTCGTTGGCGATGAGCCTGTCCATCGGCGCCGCCGCATGGATCGGACTGGCACTGACGCGGCGTGGTGCGTTCGCTGCGGCGGTCAAGCTGTTGATCGGTGCCATGCTGCTGGTCACGACGATCAATCTGGGCGTGAACGGCCTGCAACGGCAGATGCCCGACCAGCTCGCCCAGATGCTGGTGCTCGTGCTGAGTGGTCTGGTGCTTGGTCGTGGCGCGCTGTGGACCACGCTGGCGGTCCTGGTGGGCAGCGTAGTGCTGGGTGCAGGACGCGATGCGATGAGCGTCTTCGCGGACGCTCCCGCGCGTGCGTTCTACAACCTGCCCCCACTGCTGTTCACCTACCTGCTGGTCACACTGCTGATCGACCGGACGACCCAGGCCCTGCGCGAAAGCCTGCGCGAGTCGAACGAGCGCGGGCGGCAACTTGCCGAAGAGATGCGCGAACGCGAGCGCACCCATGCCCAGCTGATCCATGCGCAGAAGAAGGAGATCACCGAACGCATGGCCAGCGGCATGGCGCATGATTTCAACAACATCTTTGCGGTGATCGTCGGCTTCGCCAACCAGCGGCATGAAGACGACGGCGAAGGCAGCCGGCAGCGTCTGGTGCAGCTTGAAGGCCACCTGTCAGACGTGGAGGAGACCGCGCGGCGTGGCATGGCCATCAGCCGGCGGCTGCTCCGTTTCAGCCGTCGTGATGGCGAGCAGGCCGTCGTGTTTGATGCCGCGCAGGCGGTCCGGGAACTTGAGTCGATGCTGCGCCAGTTGCTTGGGCCGGGGATCGTACTGTCCGTGCGCAGCGATGGTGAAGCGGCGCCGGTGCGGATGGACCGCAGCCAGTTCGAGCTGATGCTGTTGAACATCGCGTCCAACGCCCGCGATGCGCTCAGCGATCACGGGCGGTTCGAGATCGACATCGACCGCGATGGAGATCGCGTCCGCATCCACCTGCGTGACAATGGCAGCGGCATGCGCGCCGAGGTGGCGGCCCGGATCTTCGAACCCTTCTTCAGCACCAAGCCGGCGGATTCGGGCACGGGACTGGGGCTGGCGGTCGTGAACGAGCTGGTGACAGAGGCCGGCGGTGGCATCGGCGTCGAGAGCATCTGTGGCGAAGGAACGACGTTCCTGATCAGCCTGCCGTGCGCCCGGCAGGATTCAGCATGTATCCCCGGCCATGAACCACCGTAAGAGGCAGTTCCATGCCACAGCGCTTGCGTGCCTTCACGCGCAGCCGGTAGACCATGGCGTCGAGCCGGTGCGCATCGAAATCGTCTGAATCATCTGCAATGGCCAGGATCAGCTGCTCGCGTGACACCAGCGCTCCGGCGTGCTGGAACAGTTCCGCGCACAGGCTGCGCTCGCTGCGGGTGAGCGCGGCCGAGGTGCCGTCGGGCGCGATCAGGCCCCATTGGTCCTCACTCATCCTCCAGCCGGGCAGTGACCGGTTCCCTGTTGCCGGCGTGGCGATCCGTCGTGCCAGGCTGTGCAGTGCCGCCGCCAGCAGATCGATCTCGATCGGCTTGGAAAAATACACGTCGGCACCTTCGGTCAGGCCGCGGATACGATCACTCACATCGGCAAGGCTGGTCAGCATGATGACGCCGAGGCCCGGTTGTCGTTGGCGCATTTCGCGCGCCAGGCTGAAGCCATCGCCGTCAGGCAGGCTCACGTCGAGCACGAGCAGGTCGGCGGGCTGTCTCTCCATTCCGGCGCGGAAGGCGGCGACGCTGGCGTAGCCGGTCGCCAGGAATCCATAGCGCGCCAGGCCTGGCAGGATGATGCGCTCGCGCAGGGCAGGCTCGTCCTCCAGTACCGCTACCCTCAAGCTTTCTGATTCCTGCACATCCACGTCCAGATGCCTGCGCCCTTTGTCGGTTGATCATAGCCGCATGCGCGCTGCCCCCGGGAGGGGCCGCGCGGGTCGGCGCACCGATGCAGGGGGCCGATTCCCTTCGCGGCGACCGAACGGAAGCCTCTGCCAGGCGCTGGATCGTTCCATGGCCGCGGTTCTCTTCATGAACGACGCATTGCCGATGAAGTCCTGATGACACCGATTTCACTCGTAGTTGCCAGCGGCAGGCGGAGACTGGACCCATCCCGGAAGACAGGAGCTGGCCATGAAGACCTCGACCCGACTGCTCGTGCTGGGCACCCTGATGGCGGCATCGTCGATGGCGGGTGCGCAGACCTACGGGCCCCGCGATGAAGGCCGCAAGTTCAACGACGGCAGCCGTGTGGAATGCAGGAACGTTGAAGTCCAGCGCAACTCGCGCGATCCGAACCGCATTGCCGGTACTGCCACAGGTGCGGTGGTGGGCGGCCTGCTGGGCAACCAGGTGGGCGGAGGCAATGGCAAGAAGCTCGCCACCGTCGCCGGTGCAGTCGCCGGCGGCGCCGCCGGACGACAGATCCAGGGCAACCACCAGCAGAAGACCGGCGATCGGGTGGTGGAACGTCGCTGCGAGCGCGTCTACCGCTGATCGCCGTTTTCCCCTTCCACGTAGTGATGCAACGAACGCCGGCTCCGTGCCGGCGTTTGTCTGTGCTCAGGGGCGCACCCCGCCCGACGGCCTGCCATGCAGCCGCCAGATGGCAAGACCGCCGTAGATCACCAGCAGCGCCGCGAGCGTGGCAAGTTCACGGCTGACTTCGTCCAGGCGTGCGTCCATCTGGTTCAACCGCACCATCAGATTGATGCCGGAGGTGGTCGGCAGCAGCTGCGCCAGCCACACCAGCGGGCGGGGCGTCATCACCGCCGGCCAGGAGAGGTTGGCGAGGAAGAACAGAGGAATGGAGGTGGCGATGATGTACTGGAAGGCGCGTTCGCGGGTGCGGAAGAAGCTGCCGATGAACAGCCCGAAGGCCACGGTGGCGGCAATGAACAGCGTGCCGCCCAGCAGCTGGCCCAGCGGATTTCCGCCGCGCGGGTAGTCCTGTACCCAGGCGGTGAAGCCGGCGTAGTAGAACAGGCCGAACAGCCCGATCAGGCCGAAGCCCATCGCCATGCCTGCCAGGGTCGGCAGATCGAAGTGCAGCCGGCGGCCGAGCACCAGACGCCGCCCTCCCAGCAGTACCCCGATGCCCATCAGCAGTGTCTGGTGCACGATCAGTTCGGCCACGCCGGGTACGATGGCGCTGCCATAGCCTTCCTGCGTGTTGTACAGGGGCCGCTGCACGAGCGTGACCGGCGCTGCCTGCGGCGCGCCCATGAACGCGGCCTGGGTCACGGCGGCGTCGCGGCCGAATGTGCCCAGCGCATCGGCGATGCTGCCCAGCACCCAGCTGGCGCGTCCCAGGTAGGCGCCATTGCCCAGCAGGACCAGCTTGGCTGGCTGGCCACGCAGGATGTCGCGCTCCAGGTTCGCGGGGATGAGCACGATGCCTTCGGCATGCCCCGCTTCCAGCTGACGGCGCGCGCTGTCCAGGCCCGCCGGCTGGCCAACCACGCGCGCCACGCGCAGGCCATCGAGGATGCGCAGCAGTTCGCGGCTGGTGGCACTGTGATCCTGATCGACCACCAGCACCGGCAGATTGCCGGCCACCTGGTGGCGGTACGCGGCGGGATAGAAGAACGAGTACAGGATGACCGCACCGACCATCACCACGATGGCATAGCGGTCGCCGAGCACCGCCAGCAGGGTCTGCCGCAGGCTGCGCCAGACCGTGCTCATGCGTCGGCTCCGGCCGGTCGCGCGGCCTCCGGGGTGCGGCCGAAAGCGATCAACCGCAGGCTGCCGATGCCGCCGGCCACCACCGACATCAACACCAGCGTGGCCAATGGCCACAGCGAGACGGACAGCGGTGCGCCGACGAACTGCTGCTCGGTCTGCACCTTGATGTACGCACTGAGTGGCAGCAGCTGGTGCCAGATGCGGGTGAACAGCGGGCCATCCAGTACCGGGAAGGTGGCACTGGAGAAGGCCAGCGCGGTGCCGATGGTCAGGCCGACCACCGACAGCGCGGTACCCATGTCACGGGCAAGGCCGACGAAGAACAGCGCATATGCGGCCGTGGCCAGGTAGAACGCCGGCTGCGCAGCCAGCAGCAGGAGCAGACTGCCGGCGATGCCGTCCCCGCGCAGCCATGCGAGGTAGCCGACGCCCAGCGCGCCGTACAACGCGAACAACAGTACGTAGGGCGCGAGCTTGCCGGCGATCGAGGCCCACGGGGTGTCACCGAGCCAGGCCGGCAGCGTGCCATCGCGGATTTCCCGGCCCACGCTTCCGGCCACGGCCAGTGCCAGCACCAGCGACAGGACGGCCGGGAAGATCAGCGGCAGCAGGAACAGCTCATAACTGCGTGCCGGGTTGTAGAGGATGTCGGACTGCACGGCGATCGGGGCGGCGCGCAGCTTTGCGGGCCCCACCTGCAGGCCGATGCGCTCGCGCAGCATGCGTGCATTCCAGGCCGACACCGCATCGGCGATATCGCGCGCGGCCGATTGTCCGGTGGTCATGTAGGTGGCGTTGTAATAGGCGAACACCGTGCCCTGGCGGCCGCGCAGGGCCTGACGGGTCACGTCGCGCGGCACCAGCACCACTGCGAACACCTCCAGGCTGCGCAGCTGCGAGCGCGCGGTGTCCATGTCGGCGGGCTGGCGGGCGACGCGGACCCCCGGGCTGGCATCGAGCATGCGCAGCAATTGCCGGCTGTCGCTGCTGTGATCGAGGTCGACCACGGCGATGGGTACATCGCGCATGACCGATGGCGTGAACATCCAGGCCATCAGTACCAGCATCAGCAGCGGCAGCACCGTGACCAGCGCCAGGTCGGCACGGTTGCCACCAAGACCCCGCAGCTCGCGCTGCCAGGCAGCAGCAAAGCCGTTGCCACCAGGGCTCAGTGCTGGGGCCATGCGAACAGCACGCTCATGCCGGGGCGGAAGCCCTCGATGCGGCGTACCGGGCGCACCCGCACCTCGAAGCTGCGGACATCGTAGCCGGACGACTGCCGGGTGGTACGCCAGGTGGCATAGTCGCCGGCCGGGTTGATGAAGTAGACCTTGAACTCGCTGTCCTGACCGAGGGCCGGCACGCTGCCACGCAGCGTGCTGCCGACCTTCAGGCCCTGCATCTGTGATTCGCGCAGGTTCATCGATACCCACATGCGGTCGATGTCGACCAGGGTGAATACCGGGTAGCCGGCGGGTACCAGTTCGCCGGGATCGGCCATGCGCTTGTTGATCTCGCCGGCCACCGGTGCACGGCCCTCCACTTCGACGCGGGCCGCATCCACTTCGGCCACGGCGCCCTGCGCCTGCTGTACCTGGCCCTGCGCGGCACGCTTGTCCTGTTCCCGCGCACCGGCCAGTGCCATGTCGTACTGGGCACGGGCGGCACGGGCCAGCTCGCGCGAGCTGGTGGACTGGGCGAGTGCTTCGTCGCGCTTCTGCCGGGTCATCACCCCTTCGTTGAACAGGTTCTCCACGCGGCGGTAGGTGGCTTCGGCCAGCGTTGCTCCGGCTTCGGCACGCTTCCAATTGGCTTCGGCAGCACGGATGTCCTCACTGCGCGCACCTTCGGCAGCCTTGTCGGCCACCGCCTGCGCAGCGGCCAGAGCGCCGCGTGCCTGCTGTTCCTTCGCCGTCACTTCGGGGCTGTCGAGCAGGAACACGACCTGACCGGCCTGCACGCGGTCGCCTTCGCGAACCTTCAGCTCGGCGACACGGGCGGTGATCTTCGCTGCGACGTTGATCGTGTCCGCGTCGGCCATGCCCTGGATCTGGTCGGCCGGGCTGCGCCAGGCGAGCCACAGGCCCAGCGCCACCACTACCAGCAGCACCACGAGCAGGATCCGGCCAAGCCGGCGCTTGCCTGGTGGTGTCGCTTCATCCTGCAATACGTCACTCATGGTCGATCACCTCATCTGCGCGACGCCGGAATTCCTCGAAGCGGTCCATCTGCCCACTGATCTCCAGCAGCTGTGCCAGCGCGACATCGTACTGGTAGGCGGCCTGTGCACGCTCCACGCGAGCGCCTCCCAGACCCAGCCGCGCATCGATGACGTCCAGCGACGTGGACTGCCCCTCGCGGAATGCCAGCTCCTGCAGGCGCAGGTTCTCCTGTGCCTGGGCGATGCTGCTGTCGAGCAGCACGAACTGCTGGCGTGCCGTTTCCAGCTCGTTCCACGCCTTGCGCACGCCGAGCGCGACCTGGTTCTCGGCTTCGCGCAGTCCGGCTTCCGCCTGCTCCTGCTGCGCACGTGCCGCGCTGATCTGCGCCGGTCGCGAGTTCGGCGACAGGAAGGTGTACTTCAGGCCGATGCCGAACGCCCAGTCCGGATCGGTCAGCATCTCGTCGCGGCGACGGAAGTCGTACTGGCCAAAGGCGAATATCTGCGGCTTGAGCTTGGCCTGTTGTACGCGCACGCCCTGTTCGGCCTGCGCCACCATGGCCCGCAGCCGTGCGATCTGGGGTTGCCGTGCCTGCGCGATGCGCTCGAAGCTGGCGGCCGGCTCCAGCGGCACGCGCTGCACGAACAGGGGTGATACCGGCTGCACCTCGCCGCCACTGCGCAGCAGGGTGGCCAGCGCGGCCTTCAACGTGGCCAGGTCGTTGACGGTCTTCTGGTACTCGCGCTCTGCCTTGTCGCGCGCCACGGTGGCCTGCAGTCGCTGCGCGCGGGTGGCGAAGCCTTCGCGCTCCAGCTTCAGCGCATCGGCCAGGTGGCGTTCCAGGCCATCACGGACGTCACGACGCACGTCCACCGCCTGCTCGGCCAGGCGCTGGCCGAAGTAGGCCTGGGCCAGCTGCACGGTCAACGACTGCCGCTGTGCTTCGCGTTCCGCGCTGGCCTGCTCGTGGGCTGCGCTGGCGGCACGCTGTGCGGCAGGAATGACGCCACCGGTGTACAGCGGCAGCACAGCGGTGACGACCGGGCGGGTGCGCCAGTCGCGTTCGGTGAACGACAGGGGGGAATCGATGCCAAAGGCCTCGGCCACCGGTGCCAGCGAGCCCAGTGGCAGGGTCAGGGTCTTCTGGAACTGCAGGCGGCGGACCTCGCCGGTGATCTCCGGCAGGCGCAGAAGGCGCGTGGCCTCCTGCAGATCCTGCTTGTTGCGGACGGCGGCGTCGGCCGCGGCCAGCGCGTCGGAAACCTGTTCCAACCGCTGCCGCGCCTGTTCCCAGTCCAATGCCGGTGTATCGGTGATGGCCTGCGCTGACGTGGCAAAGGGCAAGCAGGCCGCAAAGGCCATGCCGGCGACGCCCATCGCGCTGCGCATCCTTGTCCGTGGGCGGCTCACACGCATGCCGTTCCTGTAGTTAAGAAGTGAGCAAACGTTAGTGGTCTGCGCGTGAAGCCCGGGTCTGCGGTCATCGTATGGACCTCAGCGCAGGGCGCCGCTGGCCGCCGTGCGCAATGCCTGGGTGATGTGCTGCAGCGTGCTTGAGCGCACGGCCGCGTGCTGCCAGTACAAGGGCACGTCGAGCCAGCGGCGGGGTTCCAGTACCACCACGCGGCCGGCATGCACGGCAGGCCCCACCAGGGTTTCCGGGGCCATGCCCCAGCCCAGTCCGCACACGGCGGCTTCGACGAAGCCGGTCGAGGAGGGCAGATAATGCAGCGGTGGCTGCAGCCGCGCACGGGTCAGCCGCCGCACGAAGCGCCACTGCAGTTCATCTTTACGGTTGAACACCAGCATCGGCGCACGTGCCAGCGCCGCAGCCTGCATGCCCTCGCTGAAGTGCCGGCGGGCGAAGCCGGGCGAGGCGATGGCGTGGTAACGCATGGCGCCGAGCGGATGCACGTTGCAGCCCTTCACCGGCTGGCTTTCGGCGGTGACCGCGCCGAGCACGCTGCCATCTCGCAGCAACTGCAGGGTGTGGTCCTGATCATCCATGCGCAGGTCGAACAGATAGCCATGGCGCTGGTGCAGCTCGGCGATGGCCGGCACGAACCAGGTATCGAGCGAGTCGTCGTTGACCGCCAACGGGATCGGTGTGCGCGGGGCATCGCTGCCGCGTTCGGGCAGCAGTTCGGCCAGCGCCTCGGCCTCCAGCGTCTGCATCGGTCGCACCCTGCGCAGCAGCGCTTCACCTGTGGCGGTGGGTCGGCACGGTGCCTGACGTACCACCAGTACCTGGCCGAGCCGGTCCTCCAGTGCCTTGATCCGTTGCGACAGCGCCGACGGGCTGATCGACAGGCGTCGGGCTGCAGCGTCGAAGCTGCCTTCCTCCAGCACCGCAGCAAACGCAGCCAGTTGTGGATGTAGCAGATCCATGCCGGTGCCTCTTCAGTTTCTCTGCACAGGATAAAGAAAAATCAGATTGTCTAAACAGGGGCGGCGGCCGCACTCTGCGCATCCCCTCCCTGCCAGGCCTGTCCCCATGTGGATCGCCGCTGCCGCCGCCGGCCTGTTCGCAGGTGCCGGCCTGATCATCGCCATCGGTGCACAGAACGCCTTCGTACTGCGGCAGGGCCTGCAGCAGCGTCATGTGGGAAAGGTGGTGCTGGCCTGCGCCGGCGCGGACATCGTGCTGATACTGGCCGGTATCGGTGGCATGGGCGCGCTGGTGCTGCAGTGGCCGCTGCTGCTGCAGGTGCTGCGCTTTGGTGGTGCGGCGTTCCTGCTGTGGTATGGCCTGCAGGCGGGACTACGCGCGTGGCGTGGTGGCAGTGCGCTGGCCGCCGCCGAGGCGCAGGGCGGCAGCGGGCGCGAGGTACTGCTGACCTGCCTGGCCTTCACCCTGCTCAACCCGCACGTCTACCTGGATACCGTGGTGCTGCTGGGCAGCCTGTCCACGCGCTATCCGGGCGATCTGCGCTGGGCGTTCGCCACCGGTGCCTGCGTGGCCAGCGTGGCCTGGTTCTGCACGCTGGGCTATGGCGCGCGCCTGCTGCAGCCGGTGTTCCGCAGGTCGAGCGCGTGGAGGGTGCTGGATGCCGGCGTGGCGATCTTCATGTTCTGCCTCGCCACCCTGTTGCTGTTGCGTCCGCTCTAGGCCGCGTCCACCGCGCACAACGGCGTCTCGTCGGGGCGCAGCGTCAGCACCCGCACGCCCGTGCGGGTCACGGCCACGGTGTGCTCGAACTGTGCCGACAGCGTGCCGTCGCGGGTATAGACCGGCCATTCGCCCGCGCGCTGGCGGATCGCCGGCCTGCCCTGGTTGAGCATCGGTTCGATGGTGAACACCATGCCTTCTTCCAGCACCCTGCCGGTGTTGGGATGGCCGTAATGCAGGATCTGCGGTTCTTCGTGCATCTCCCGGCCGATGCCATGGCCGCAGTATTCCTTGACTACGCTGTAGCCGTGGCGGCGTGCGTAGCGGGCGATGGCGTGGCCGATGTCGCCCAGGCGCGCGCCGGGCCGTACCACGGCGATGCCTTTCCACATCGCTTCGTAGGCGGTCCGCACCAGCCGCCGTGCGGAAGGGGTGACCGCGCCGACCGGGTAGGTGGTGCTGGAATCGGCGATGTAGCCGTTCTTTTCCAGGGTGATGTCGAGATTCACGATCTGGCCCTCACGCAGCACGTCTGCGGTACTGGGCTCCCCGTGGCAGACCACGTTGTCGATGGAGGTGTTGAGCACGTACGGAAAGCCATACTGGCCCTTGCTGGCAGGCCGCGCCTGCAGCTCGTCGACGATCATCCGTTCGACGAAGTCGTTGATCTCCATCGTGCTGCGACCCTGCAGCGGCCATCTGTCGAGCGCGGCGAACACCTGTGCCAGCAGGCGGCCGGATTCGGCCATCAGCGCGATCTCGTCGGGCCGCTTGATGATGCTCACGTCAGGCCCGTGCGGGTGTCAGCGGCTGTGGCTGCACGCCGGCGGCGCGCAGTTCGCTGGCCACGATGTCCTGGAAGCTCAGCGTCGGATTCATTTCGCACAGCATGCCCACGCGGATCCAGAAACTGGCCTGGGCGTTGATCGAGCGGCTGGAGACGGTGCAGGCACGGCGCAGCTGGTCGTGCAGGGTGTCATCGATGTTGACGATGCCCATGGGCGGATCCAGGTAAGAGGAATATACGTATCGTATATGTTTCGTATATCCCTCTCAAGCCTGCGAGGACTCAGTCCGTTGCGGTGGCGAAGCGCAGGCGGTTGTGGTCCGGATCGAGCAGCAGCATTTCGCGGCTGCCCCACTCGGTGTCATGCGGCGGCTGTTCGATCGGTACCCCCGCGGCACTGAAGGCGCGGTGCAGCGCGTCGACATCCTCGACGATGAAGTAGACCGCGCCGCCCACTTCGCAGTCGCCGCTGTGCTCGGTGAGGAACAGCGTCTGGCCGTCGCGGGTGAGCTGGGCGAACAACGGAAACCCCGGCTCGAACCGATGCTCCCAGTCGACGACGAAGCCCAGGCCCTGCACGTAAAAGGGCAGGCTGGCATCGGCGTGGCGCATGCGCAGCTGCGGGATGACGGTCTGGCGCATCATGGTGGCTCGCAGGGGTGAGCCGGCAGTGTACGCCGGCAGGGTGCCGCCACTTTCGTGGTCAGTCCCGCAGGCCGGGTTCACCCTGGACCAGCGGCACCCGTGAGCCGTCCAGCAGACCGCGGCTGAGCCGGCCATCCTCGATGAACAGCAGCTCGCCGTTCTCGCCGTTCTTGATGCTGCTGTCGATGGCGATCACGCGATCACCATGGAACGTGCTGACATGCGGCATCGACGTGTGGCCGACCACGATGCGCTTGAGCTGCAGCGTGTCGAGCACGTCCTGCACGCCCCGTGCATCGAGACGCCCATCGAAGTAGCCGCGGTACCAGATGGGGCTGGTCTTGCCGTCGTACAGCGGTGCAGTTGCGGGGTCGGCCTTCACTTCGGCCTTGGGCAATCCCAGCGAGGCCTGGTAGGCGGCGTTGGTGCGTGCCGGGTGCAGTGCCAGTTCCACCGCTTCGGGCGAGATGCCGCCATGCAGGAACAGGGTGCCGCCGATCTTCAGCAGCACCGGCCGCGTCCGCAGCCATTGCCCGATCACCGAATCAGCGCCGTACAGCTGCGGATAGCTGCGCCCGAGCAGCTGCGCGCTGCGCAGGTACTTCGGATTGACATAGCGCAGGTCGTCGTACAGGACCATGGTCTCGTGGTTGCCGAGCACGAAGTGCACCGCACCGCCGGCGGCCGCCGCCTGCTGCTGCAGGCCATACAACAGCCAGAACGCTTCGGTGACCTGCGGGCCGCGATCGAACACGTCGCCAGCGACCACCAGGGTGTCCTGGCCGAGGGCCCAGCGGTCCTGCGCATCGATCACATGGTGGGCGCGCAGCAGTCGTACCAGCAGGTCGTACTGGCCGTGGATGTCGGACAGGGCGACGATGCGCGGTACCGCAGGCAGCTCCGACACCGAAGGCGCGACCGGTGGCAGCACGTGCACGCTGTGCGGGTAGCCGCACAGGGGCGCGACATCGGCAGCTCCCGTGGCGGTGCCCAGCGAGCGGGTCTGCACAGCGTCAGCGCAGATCCATTTGGCCTGCAGCTGATCGCCGTTGCGGAACACGTAGGGGCCATCGGCCTCGACGTGGGCGGCAGGCGCGGCGACTTCGCGGCCCTGCGCGCCTGGCACGCCCCACAGCAGGAGCAGGGGCAGCAGCACGGACGCGGATCGGGGCAGGGCACGGCGGAGCATGGGCGGAGTCCTAGGCAGCAACGGAAGGGCGGGCCGCAGGGCCCGCCCGTGATCCTACGCTGGCATTGCTACACGCTGCATGCGCGGGCGGCGCGCAGGCTTTGCCGTGGGAGGCGGATCATCGATCCGGCGCATCGCGCTCAGGTGGAACGGCACGCGAGGCTCGGGCTAGCGCATGTCCACCTTGCGGACCGCGGTCTGTTCCGCCAGCAGCGGCGTACCGGTGTGGTCATGCGGCTGCATGTAGGGAAGGGGCGCTCCGCTGGCACGCTCGACAAGCTGCGAGTGCGCCTCACCCGTTGCGAAACGATGGCGTTCGCCCCATTGGCGCAGCGCCACCAGCACCGGGAAAAGTTCGCGTCCGGCTGGCGTCAGCACGTACTGCTGGTAGGCGCTGCCATCGCTGGCAGGTTGCTGCAGGAGCAGCCCGGCCTCGACCAGACGCCGCAGGCGGTCGCTGAGGATGTTGCGCGCTGCGCCGAGGCTGCGCTGGAAGTCACTGAAGCGGGTAACGCCATCAAGGGCATCGCGGATGATCAGCAGGGCCCAGCGATCACCGAGCAGATCGGCGCTGCGGGCAACGGGGCAGGGGCTGTCGGCATGCATGGGCAAGGCTCGTGACGATGTGGTTGCATTTTAAAACCATTGTCGATAGGGTGCATCCAGTTTCAATATGCAACCACATTCATGCCCGTTTCCGTCCTTCCGCGCGCCCTGTTGGGCCTGCTGGCCATCGCGGCGGGTGCCAGTGTGGCCAATGTCTATTACGCACAGCCGCTGCTGGAGCGCCTGGCGCAGGCCTTCGCCATGGAGCGCGCGACGGCCGGCGCTGTGGTTGCCGCCACCCAGGCCGGCAGCGTGCTGGCCCTGCTCGGCCTGCTGCCGCTGGCCGACCGCGGCGATCGTCGCCGCCTGCTGCGCGTGCAGCTGCTGGCACTGGTGATGGTGCTGCTGGGACTGGCGGCAGCACGCAGTACCGCCTGGCTGCTGGGGGGCATGCTGCTGGCGGGCCTGCTCGGGACGGCGCTCACCCAGGGACTCATCGCCTATGCAGCCACGCTGGCACCGTCGGGGCAGCGGGGGCGCGTGGTTGGCATGGTGCAGGGCGGGGTGTTCATCGGCCTGCTGGCTGCGCGTGTGGTATCCGGCGCGGTGGCGGCCCTGGCCGGCTGGCGCGCGGTGTACCTGCTGTCAGCAGTGATGATGGCGGCGTTGGCGATGCTGCTGTGGCGACGCCTGCCTGCCGTGCCTGTTCCCTCGCAGCCGCCGGCCTGGCGCGCCCTGCTCGGCTCGATGATGACGATGCTGCGCAGTGATCGCACGCTGCGCGAGCGTGGCCCTCTGGCGCTGCTGCTGTTCGCCGGCCTCAACGTGTTCTGGGCGGCCGTACCGCTGCCCCTGTCGGCATCACCGATGAACTGGTCGACCGCGGCCATCGGCGCGCTCGGTCTGGCCGGCATGGTCGGTGCGCTGCTGGCTGCACGGGTGGGGCGCTGGATGGATCGGGGTTTCAGCCTGCGGGTGAGCCTGGGGGCGCTGCTGCTGATGCTGCTTGCGTGGTGGCCCCTGCTGGGTCTGCCGCACGCCCTGGCATGGCTGCTGCTGGGCGTGGTGGTGCTCGATCTGGGAGGACAGGCACTGCATGTGTCCAACCAGGCGTTGCTGCTGCGCGCGCCTGCCGAACAGCACGGTCGCCTGGTGGCGCTGTACATGCTGTTCTACGCGGTCGGCAGCGGCGTCGGTGCTGCGGCCGGTACGTGGATGCAGGCGCACCACGGCTGGACCAGGGTCTGTGCACTCGGTGCAGGCATCGCGGTGACAGCGCTGGCATGGTGGGCGTTGCATGCCGCTGCACCGGCAGCGCGTCACCCCGGCGGCCACCGGCCTCCTGCGTAGTACCCATCAGCAGGGGTACGGCGAACGAGCGTACTTGGCCCCATGCACATTTGCGAAGCGCTTGCACTGAGTTGACGCATTTGAGAATCAATCGCATTGATGGGAGAATGCGCGCATGGATCGGCCTGCGGAAGATGTGCGGCGCCGCTCCCACTCCCCCGTCGTCGCCTCAAGCCCTTTGCCAGAGGTCCCGTTGCCCTGCCAGAAGGTGTTGAAGATGTCTGCCGTCCTTGTTCCGCCGCCGCGCCCGTTGGCGCTTGCCGTTGCTGCCCTGCTTGCGGGCAGTGCCCTGGGTGCCCATGCGCAGACCGACGCGACCGATATCGATACGGTACACGTCACCGCCTCGCAGATCGCGCGCCAAGCACTGGGTACATCGACAATCACCGCCGAGGACATCGCGCGCCGTCCTCCTGCCAACGACATCGCCGAGCTGCTGCGGACCATGCCCGGCGTCAATCTCACCGGCAACAGTGCGTCCGGCCAGTACGGCAACAACCGCCAGATCGACCTGCGCGGCATGGGGCCGGAGAACACGCTGATCCTGGTGGACGGCAAACGCGTCGGCGCCCGCGACGCCGTGCGCATGGGCCGCAGTGGTGAGCGCAATACCCGTGGCGACACCAACTGGGTGCCGGCGGAGATGATCGAGCGCATCGAAGTGCTGCGTGGTCCGGCAGCGGCGCGCTATGGATCCGGCGCCTCCGGCGGCGTGGTCAACATCATCACCAAGCGCCCGACGGGCGATCTGACCGGAGCGGTCGATCTGTACGGACTGGTACCCGAGCACAGCGCCGAAGGTGGCAGTGAGCGCGTGGGCCTGCAGTTGAGCGGCCCGATGACCGATGCGTTGTCCTTCCGCCTGTATGGCAACCTCAACAGGACCGACGCCGATTCGCTCGAACTCAATCGCGCGTTCGCCACCGCGCCGGGCACCGTACCTCCCGCAGGCCGCGAGGGCGTCAAGAACCGCGATGTCAACGCGCTGCTGCGCTGGGACATCAACGCCGGCCAGGTGGTGGAATTCGAAGCCGGTACCAGCCGCCAGGGCAACATCTATGCGGGCGACCGTGCCGTGAGCAACACCGGTACCTCCACGCCGGTCGATCTGGCGGCGCTGGCCGAGAGCGAGGCAGAGACCAACCGCATGTACCGCACCACCGGGGCGATCACCCATCGTGGCCGCTGGGGCGATGTGACCTCGCGCGTTACTGCTGCGGTGGAAGCGGTCAACAATTCGCGCATCAACGAAGGCCTGGCCGGTGGCCCCGAGGGCAGCTTCAACGGCACCGACTGGTCCACCTCCCGCCTGCGCAATTACCAGCTCGACGGCGAGGTCAGTTTCCCGACCACGATCGGCGCGGCGGAGAATGTCTGGACGCTGGGCTTCGAGCATCTCGACAGCCGCCTGACCGATCCGTATTCGATGAGCCAGTCCGGCAGCAGTGGCGGTGGCCTGCCGGGCCTGTCGGCCGATCGCGCGCGCGGCAAGTCCGATGCGCAGACCACGGCGGTCTTCGTCGAAGACAACATCTACCTGGGTGAACGCTGGATCGTGACGCCGGGCCTGCGCTTCGACCACCACAGCCAGTTCGGCAACAACGCCAGCCCCAGCCTCAATGCGCAGTTCCGCATCAATGGCGACTGGGTGGTGAAGGGCGGCATCGCACGCGCGTTCAAGGCTCCCAACCTCTACCAGTCCAATCCGGACTACCTGTACTACACCCGTGGCAACGGCTGTCCCAACGCACTGCCGAGCCTGGGCGCGGGCTGCTACCTGCAGGGCAACGCGGAGCTGGACGCCGAGACCAGCCTGAACAAGGAACTGGGCGTGGAATGGGCTCCGGACAGTGGCTGGCAGGCCTCGTTGACCTACTTCCACAACGACTACAAGGACAAGATCGAGGCCGGGTATACCCAGGTCGGCCTCACCGCCGATACCCGTGGCCGGATCTTCCGCTGGGAAAATGCACCGAAGGCCATCGTGCAGGGCCTGGAGGGCAACCTGGTGGTGCCGCTGCTGGGCGAGCAGGGCGACCGGCTGAAGTGGAGCAGCAACTTCACCTACATGGTGGAGAACGAGAACAAGAGCACCGGCCAGCCGCTGTCGGTGATACCGCGGTACACGGTCAACACGATGCTGGACTGGCAGGCCACCGAAAAGCTGTCGCTGCTGCTCACCGGCACCTTCTACGGCAGGCAGGAGCCGGCCACCACCAACATCAACAACGATCCTCGCTGCACCGGAAGCTGCGATCCGTCGGTGGTGCTGCAGGATCGGGGGGCATACAACATCTGGGGCGTGAGCGCGCGCTACAGGGTTACCGGGACGGTCAGCTTCGGTTTCGGCGTGAACAACCTGGCCGATAAGCGCCTGTTCCGCGAAGCCAACAGCAGCGACGCTGGCGCGGCGACCTACAACGAGCCGGGCCGCGCATACTGGGCCAGCCTGCGTTTCGGCTTCTGAGCGCACGCGGTGCCTGACAGGCATGGCCCGGTGCAATCGGCGAGCGCCGGGCCGCGCCCGGCGCGACCGGCGCCGCACAGCTGCAATGTTATAAACATCGTAATAGTCTCCCTCGCAGCCACGCCGTAGCCTGACCGCATCGCACAGGAGCTGTTGCATGGGCCACGACCACGATCACCTGCCGTCCCAGATCCGCCACGAGAAGCCGTTGTGGTGGGCGTTGGGGCTGACTTCCACCTTCCTTGTCGTCGAAGTCGTCGGCGCGTTCTGGACCAACAGCCTGGCGCTGCTGTCCGATGCGGCCCACATGGCCACCGACGCGCTGGCACTGATGATCGCGCTGGTCGCGGTGCGCTTGAGCCGGCGTCCGCCGGACGCGCGCCGCACCTATGGCTATGCGCGGCTGGAAGCCCTTGGCGCGATGATCAATGGCGCGATGCTGTTCGTGGTGGCCGGCTACATCCTGTGGGAAGCGGTCGGCCGCTTCCGCGAACCGCAGGAGATTGCCTCCACCGGCATGCTGGTGATCGCCGCCGCCGGCCTGGTCATCAATCTGATCTCGATGCGCCTGCTGCAGGCCGGCAGCGGTGAAAGCCTCAACGTCAAAGGTGCCTACCTGGAAGTGTGGGCCGACATGCTCGGCTCGGTGGCGGTGATCGTCGGCGCGCTGCTGATCCGCTGGACCGGCTGGCAGCCGATCGACCCGATCCTGGCGGTGCTGATCGGCCTGTGGGTGCTGCCACGCACCTATGTGCTGATGCGCGAGGCGATCAACGTGCTGCTGGAAGGCGTGCCCAAGGGCATGGATGTGGCGAAGGTCCGCGACAGCCTGTCCGGTCATGCCGCGGTGCTGGACGTGCATGACCTGCATGTGTGGGCACTGGCCTCGAGCACGCCGGCGCTGACCGCGCATGTCGTGATGCGCGACGGTACCGACGCCGACGTGCTGCGCCGTGAGCTGGGAGGTCGCCTGCACGATGACTTTGGCATCGAGCATGTGACCCTGCAGATTGAAGCGGATCACTGCGGAGAGGCATGCGGAGATCCCGCGCCGCCCAGTGCGGCCGCACCGGATGCGCGGCACGATCACGACCACGGCGAGGACGCGCAGGGCCATCGCGGCCACGTGCACCACTGATCTGCCGCTACGCGTCCCGTCGCGACGCCAGCCGATCCGCCAGGCGGGTCGGCTCCGGCAGGCGATAGCCACGCAGCGTGCGCTGCACCCACTGCAGTGCGGTATCGGCGCTGATGCGGTGCCCGCCAGCGACGAACAGCGGCCTGCAGCGGACCTTGCTGCGCAGCACCCAGCCGAGCTGTTCATCGCCATCGAGCAGGGGCGTATGCGCGCCAGCCTCGTCTGCGGGCTCGACGAAGCGACCGACCAGTTTCGACTTGGCCACGCCGATGCTCGGCAGATCGGTGACGACGCCCAGGTGCGCCGCCACGCCCAGCCGTCGCGGATGGCTGATGCCGTGCCCGTCGACGAAGACCAGGTCCGGCGAACGCGGCAGCAGGGCCAGTGCAGCGAGCAGGGCGGGCAGCTCGCGGAAGCTGAGCAGGCCAGGGATGTAAGGCATCACCGTGGGAATGCGGGCGATCTCCCGGGCCACCGGTTGCAGGGTGGCGGCATCCAGCAGCACGGCTGCGGCGCGGGTGGTGCGGCCGTCGTCCTCGAAGCCGACGTCCAGCCCGGCCAGCCAGCGTACGGTACCCGGCAGGCGGTCGCTGCGCTCCACCCGCGCCGCAAGCCGCAGCTGTTGCTCGCGTGCGGCGACGACGCTGCCCTGCCAGCGCCCGGGATCGATCACGGTATTCATCGATCACAGCATCGCATGGGCCGCGCCACGGCACGGTGAGCGGCCCCGGGGCTACAATGGCGGCCTGCCTTTCCTCGCGTTGGAGATCCTGCAGTGACCCGTAAACTCGTACTGTTGCGCCATGGCCAGAGCCAGTGGAACCTGGACAACCGCTTCACCGGCTGGGTCGATGTCGACCTGACGGAGCAGGGGCGCCGGGAAGCGGCTGCCGCGGGCCGCCTGATGCGCGAGGAAGGCCTGCAGTTCGACGTCGCCCACACCTCGGTGTTGAAGCGCGCCATCCACACCCTGCAGGGTGCGCTGGCCGAGCTGGAGCAGGACTGGCTGCCGGTGAACAAGTCCTGGCGTCTCAACGAGCGCCATTACGGCGGCCTGCAGGGCCTGGACAAGGCCGAGACCGCTGCAAAGCACGGCGAGGAGCAGGTCAAGGTGTGGCGTCGCTCCTATGACATCCCGCCGCCGCCGATGGATCTGGAAGACCCGGGCCATCCGATCCACGACCGTCGCTACGCCGGGCTGGATCGCAACGCGCTGCCGGGTACCGAATCGCTGGCCACCACCCTCGACCGCGTGCTGCCGTACTGGCACGACGCCATCGCGCCGCAGCTGAAGGACGGCAAGACGGTGCTGGTCACCGCCCACGGCAACTCGCTGCGCGCGCTGTACAAGTACCTCAACAATGTTTCGCGCGAGGAAATCCTCGAGCTGAACATTCCGACCGGCATTCCGCTGCTGTTCGAACTGAACGATGACCTGACCGTGCAGTCGTTCCGCTACCTGGGCGACCCGGAAGCGGCGCGGAAGGCCGCTGAGGCCGTGGCCAACCAGGGCAAGGCCAGGTAACCATCGGAAGGCCGGCGCACGCCGGCCTTCGCTTTTTTGTGGCGCAGAGCAGGGCTCGGCGCCACATGACGAGCGCTCTGTGACCTTTGGCCGGTCCCTGCCGCGGGTGTCCCCGTCTACCCTGTGGAATTACCCGCAGGAGAGCCTCATGAACGTCCGCAACCTGGCCCCGCTGGGCCTGACCATCGCCATCGCCGCCTCCCTGGCTGCGTGTGGCAAGAACGAAACTGCACCGGCGACCAGTGCCGACGCTACGCCGGCCTTCGACCTGTCACAGATCAAGACGCCGCTGATCTCGCTCAACAGCGCCGATCTCGATCCGGCCATCGCGGCCTGCACCGACCTCAATGGCTTCGTCAACAGCAAGTGGCTGAAGGCCAATCCGGTACCGGGCGACCAGACCACCTGGGGCAGCTTCGAAATCCTGCGCGAGCGCTCGCTGGAAGTGCAGCATGCGCTGGTACAGCAGGCTGCCGCCAGCCAGGCCAAGACCGGTTCGGTGGAAGCCAAGATCGGCGACATCTGGAAGACCGGCAACGACGAAGCGAAGATCGAGGCTGCGGGCTTGGCACCGCTGCAGCCGCAGCTCGACAAGATCGCCGCGCTGAAGGACACCGCCACCCTCACCCAGTACCTGCGCGACAGCCAGGCCGAGGGCAAGGGCGTGCTGTTCTCGCTGTTCGCCAATGCCGATTACAAGGATTCGGCCAATGTCATCGCCTACGTCGGCCAGGGCGGCCTCGGCCTGCCGGAGAAGGGCTACTACTTCGATGATGCGCAGGCCAAGATCCGCGACGCCTACGTGGCCTACATCGCGCAGGTGCTGACCCTGTCCGGCGTGGACGCCGCGCAGGCCGCCGAGCAGGCCAAGGCCGTGATGGCCTTCGAAACCCGCTTGGCCAAGGCGTCCATGTCGCGCATCGAAATGCGTGACCCGGCCAAGCGCTACAACCCGCTCAGTGCTGCCGACGCCGACAGGCTGACCCCGAATTTCAGCTGGACCGCGCTGTTCGACACCCTGAAGGTGCCGGCCGCGCAGAAGTTCTCGCTGGCCCAGCCGGGCTTCTTCTCCGAGATGGACAAGATGCTGGCCGATGTGCCGGCCAGCACCTGGCAGGCCTACCTGCGCTTCCACACCATCGACGACGCCTCGCCGTACCTGAGCAGCCAGTTCGAGAAGGCCAACTTCGATTTCTATGGCACCACCCTGCGTGGCCAGAAGGAAATGCAGCCGCGCTGGAAGCGCGTGCTGGAGTCGGTCAACGGCGGCATGGGCGAGGCGCTGGGCCAGCTGTACGTCGACGCCGTATTCCCGGCCGAGTCGAAGGTGGCCATGCAGCACCTGGTGGAAAACCTGTCGCAGGCGTTGAAGGTGCGCCTGGAGCAGCTGCCGTGGATGGGCGAGGAAACCAAGAAGAAGGCACTGGAGAAGTGGGCCAGCTTCACCCCGAAGATCGGTTACCCGGACAAGTGGCGTGACTGGGCAGGCCTGCAGACCAACGGCGACAGCTACCTCGGCAACATGCAGGCGGCGCGCGCGTTCAACTACCGCTACATGCTGGACAAGATCGGCAAGCCGGTGGACAGGACCGAGTGGGGCATGACGCCGCAGACCGTCAACGCCTACTACAACGCCACCAAGAACGAGATCGTGTTCCCGGCAGCGATCCTGCAGGCGCCGTTCTTCGACGCCAAGGCCGATCCGGCACTGAACTACGGCGGCATCGGCGCGGTGATCGGCCACGAGATGATGCACGGCTACGACGATTCGGGCAGCCAGTTCGCCGCCAACGGCAACTTCGACAACTGGTGGACCGATGCCGACCGCAAGGCGTTCACCGAACGTACCGACCAGCTGGTCGCGCAGTTCGATGGCTACGAAGCGGTGCCCGGCGTGAATGTGAAGGGCAAGCTGACCCTGGGCGAGAACATCGGCGACCTGGGCGGCCTGACCGTTGCCTATGACGCGCTGCAGATGGCGCTGAAGGAAGATCCGAAGGCGAACGTCGAGGTCGATGGCTACAGCCAGGACCAGCGCTTCTTCATGAACTGGGCCACCGTGTGGCGTCGCAACTTCACCGATGGCGAACTGCGCGTGCGCCTGAACACCGATCCGCACGCGCCGGCCAACTTCCGCGCCAACGGTGCGCCCTCGAACATGCCGTCGTTCGCGGCTGCGTTCCAGTGCAAGGCCGGTGACGCGATGGTGCGTGCCGACGACAAGCGCGTGGTGATCTGGTAACCGATCACACGTGAAGCGTGATGCGAAAGGCCCGGCGCAAGCCGGGCCTTTTGTCTGTTCGCCCGGTGGCGCCGGATCTCAGGCCAGCGCAGGTTCCTGCGCCAGCAGGCGATGGAAGCGCTGCAGCACGTAGGGGTCGATCAGGCCGCCGGCCTGGTCATCGAGGATGCGCAGTGCCGTTCCGTGCGCCATCGCCGCCCGGTACGGACGATCACTGGTCATCGCATCGTAGGCGTCGGCGAGCGTGACAATGCGCGCGCCCAGCGGGATGTGCTCGCCGTGCAGGCCGTCGGGATAGCCGCTGCCGTCGAATGCCTCGTGATGGGCCCGGATCAGCCTGGCCACCGCGGCGGCATCGCTGCGGCCGGTGGTCAGGAAGATGTGCTCGCCACGCACGGGATGCTCACGCATGATCGCGCGCTCCTGCTCGGTGTGCCGACGAGGGCTCAGCAGCACGTCGTCGGGAATGCCGATCTTGCCGATGTCATGGAATCGCGCGGCCAGCGCGACCCGCGTGCCGGCCTCCTGGTCCAGGTCGCAGTGCAGGGCCAGGCGCTGCGCCAGTTGGCCGACCCGGTCACAGTGATGGCGGGTGTAAGCGTCGCGCATCTGCAGCGACATGGCCAGGGCATCGATCAGGCAGGCCTGTGCGTGCAGCAGGTCGGGGGCGGGTACGGCGTCAGGCAGCATGGTCGTCCGCCCGCACCGGGTGGGGCCGGTGCGGGATGGTGGCGGTGGGAAATCAACCCGGGGCGAGGGTCGTCAGCAGGGCGCGGGCCGCATTGAAGCGGTCTTCCGGCAAGGGCAGCGGGTGCTTGATGCGGAGCTTGTCCGGGCCTTCCATCGCATACAGGTTCGGCTGCTTCTGGATCAGCTGGATCACGGCCATCGGGTCGATGTCCGGCTTCGATTCGAACACGATGCGGCCACCGTTTTCGCCCAGGTCCAGCTTGCGGATGCCCAGCGCGTTGGCCCGCAGCTTCAGCTCGGCAACCGCGAACAGGTGCTTGGCCGGGTCCGGCAGCAGGCCGAAGCGATCGATCATCTCGACCTGCAGCTCGCGCAGCGCATCGTTGTCGCGCGCGCTGGAAATGCGCTTGTACAGCGTCAGGCGGGTATGCACGTCCGGCAGGTAGTCTTCCGGAATCAGGGCCGGCACATGCAGCTCGACGTCGGCACCGCGCACTTCCTCGCCGGCATCCAGGTCCGGCAGCTTGCCCTGCTTGATGCTGCGTACCGCGCGCTCCAGGAGCTCGGTATACAGGCTGAAGCCGACTTCGGCCATCTGCCCGCTCTGGTCCTCGCCGAGCAGTTCACCGGCACCGCGGATTTCCAGATCGTGCGTGGCCAGGGTGAAGCCGGCGCCCAGCTCGTCCATGGAGGCGATGGCTTCCAGGCGCTTCTCGGCATCCGGGGTGATCGCACGGCGGTCAGGCGTGATCAGGTAGGCGTAGGCGCGGTGGTGCGAACGCCCCACGCGGCCGCGCAGCTGGTGCAGCTGGGCCAGGCCGAAGCGGTCAGCGCGGTTGATGATGATGGTGTTGGCGTTGGGGATGTCGATGCCCGACTCGATGATCGTGGTCGACAGCAGCACGTTGAAGCGCTGCTTCTGGAAATCCAGCATCACCTTCTCCAGTTCGCGCTCCGGCATCTGGCCATGGGCGATGCCGATGCGCGCTTCCGGCACGAGTTCGGACAGCTCGCGCTGCATGCGGCCGATGCTCTCCACGTCGTTGTGCAGGAAGTACAGCTGGCCACCACGCGCCAGTTCGCGCTGGAAGGCCTCGCGCAGCAGCGCGTTGTCCCATTGCGTGATGAAGGTCTGTACCGCCAGCCGGTTCGGCGGCGGCGTGGCGATGATCGACAGGTCGCGAAGGCCGGCCATGGCCATGTTCAGCGTGCGCGGGATCGGCGTGGCGGTCAGGGTCAGCAGGTGCACGTTGGCACGCAACGCCTTCAGCGCCTCCTTCTGGCGTACGCCGAAACGTTGTTCCTCGTCGACGATGACCATGCCCAGATCCTTGAACTTCACGTCCGGCTGCAGCAGGCGGTGGGTGCCCACGATGACATCGATGGTGCCGGCAGCGACCTTCTCCAGTTCGGCCTTGATCTCCTTGGTGCTCTTGAAGCGCGACAGCACTTCCACCTTGAGCGGGTAATCGGCGAAGCGGTCGCGGAAGTTGCGGTAGTGCTGTTCGGCCAGCAGCGTGGTCGGCACCAGCACCGCCACCTGCTTGCCGGCACTGGCGGCGGCGAACGCGGCGCGCACGGCGACCTCGGTCTTGCCGAAGCCGACATCGCCGCAGACCACGCGGTCCATCGGCTGGCTGCTGGCGAGGTCGCGCAGGGTCGCGTCGATGGCGGCCAGCTGGTCGGGTGTCTCCTCGAACGGGAAGCCGGCGGCGAATGGTTCGTACATCGCGCGGTCGACCTGCAGGGCCAGTCCGGCACGTGCCTGCCGGCGCGCCTGGATTTCCAGCAGTTCGGCGGCGACGTCGCGCACCTTCTCGGCGGCCTTGCGCTTGGCCTTGGTCCACTGCTCGCCCCCGAGCGAATGCAGGGGCGCGGTCTCGGCGGATGCGCCGGAGTAGCGGCTGATGAGATGCAGCTGTGCGACCGGAACGTACAGGCGGTCGCCCTTGGCATACTCGATTTCCAGGAACTCGCCCGGCATGCCACCGACGTCCATCGCGATCAGGCCGCGATAACGGCCCACGCCATGATCCTCGTGCACGATCGGCGCGCCTTCGGTCAGCTCGCCCAGGTCACGGATGATCGCTTCCGGTTCGCGGCCGGCGCGGCGCGTGCGGCGGGTGCTGCCGGCGCGCTCGGGGAACAGCTGGCGTTCGGTCAGGACCGCCAGGCGCGGATCGTCCAGGGCGAAGCCATCTTCCAGCGGCGCCACGGTGATGGCAAAGCGCACATCGCTGGCGAGGAAGGCGGGCAGGTCGGCAACCACCGGCGGCTTCAGTTCGGCCGCCTGCAGCACTTCCAGCAGGGCTTCGCGGCGGCCCGGTGAATCTGCGGCGATCAGTACCCGGCCGGGGTAGTGGCCGAGGAAGGATTTCAGCGCGTCGCCAGCGGGCGCTTCGCGGGCCGCTACCGGTAGCGCCGGCAGGGGCTGGTCGCCCAGCGCATGTGCATCGGCGATGCGCGCATGGTCGGCGGCCCATACTTCGATGCGTGGCGCGTCGTTCAGCCGCTCGCGCAGCTGCTCAGGCGAAAGGTACAGCGCCGAGGGCGGCAGCAGCGGGCGCTCGACATCGTGGCGGCGCTGCTCGTAGCGTTCGCCGGTCTGTGCCCAGAACGCGTCGGCGGCTTCGCCGGCGCCGGCACACACCACCGGCAGGCTGCCGGCAGGCAGGTAGTCGAACAGGCTGGCGGTGCGATCGAAGAACAGCGGCAGATAGTACTCGATGCCGGCCGGGGCCAACCCGGACTTGAGGTCCTGGTACAGCGCGCTGCGGCGCGTGTCGACATCGAAGCGCTCACGCAGGGTGGCCAGCACGCGGCCGATGCTGGCCTCATCCATCGGTACTTCGCGGCCGGGCAGCATGTGCACCGACTCGACCCTGTCCAGCGAGCGCTGGCTTTCCGGGTCGAAGGCGCGGATCGAGTCGATGTCCTCGTCCAGCAGCTCCACCCGCAAGGGCTCGTCGGCGCCCATCGGGAACACATCGAGCAGGCCGCCGCGCACGGCGAAGTCACCGGGGTCCATCACCTGCGGCACGTTGCGGTAGCCCGCGCTTTCCAGGCGGCGTTTCTCGGCCTCCAGGTCCAGGCGCTGGCCGACCTTCAGGTCGAAGCTGCCGCCGATCACGTAGCTGCGCGGGGCCAGCTGCTGCAGCAGGGTCTGGACCGGCACCACCACCAGGCCGCGCTTGAGCGAAGGCAGGCGGTGCAGGGCCGCCAGGCGCTGCGAGATGATGTCCGGATGCGGGCTGAAGCGGTCGTAGGGCAGGGTTTCCCAGTCCGGGAAGGCGATCACCGGCAGCGCGGGATCGTTGCCCAGCAGGGTCTGCAGATCGGCTTCGAGCTGGTTGGCGCCGTGGTTGTCACGGGCAACCACCAGCAACGGCGCGTCATGCGCGCGCGCCGCCTGGGCCAGGTACCAGGCCAGGGCGGTCGGTGAAGCGGGGGCGCGCCACCAGGCGCGGAGCTGGCCGGCGCGCGGCAGCGGCGGGGCGGGGTATGAAGTACGCGACATGGACCGCAGATTTTAGCAGAAGCCTCCACCCGCCCCATGATTGCTGCGTGAGCGGGCAGCGCCGGGCCATGCCCGGCGTGCGCAGTGGCTGCAACGGCATCGCCGGGCCGCGCCCGGCGTCACCGTCAGTTGTCCAGTTCCAGCACCATGCGCACCAGCCCTTCGGTGCCGTTCGGGTGCGGAACGGGCTTGAAGCCCAGCGAGGCGGCCAGCTGCTTCATCGGCTCGTTCTCGGCCGCCACATCGCCGTACAGGCGATCCAGGTACTTGCCCCGGCCCCACTTCACCAGCTTGCGCATCAGCTGCCGGCCCAGGCCCTGGCCGATGAGGAAGCGGCTGATCAGGATCGCGTACTCGGCTTCGCGGGTACCGGGGATGATCGAGGCCCGGGCGACCGCACCGACCACGGCCTCACCGGCGGGCAGGGACTCGGCCGCGACCAGGGTGATCTCGGTCTTGGGATTCGGATGGGTCAGGCGCTGGGTGGTTTCCGGTGACAGCTCGGTCACCGCCTGCAGGAAACGGTCGCGGATTTCTTCCGGCCCGAACAGGCTGAAGGCCGCTTGCAGCGGCGCGCTGTCTTCCGGGCGGATGGGGCGGATCAGCAGCTCGTGGCCGCTGGGAGCCTTGAAGATCTCATGCCAGGGCGGCATGCGGTTGCGAGTGGCCATACCGGGTGATTCCTTGGTGGTCCATCGATTGTGGCATCACCGGGGCTGTCTTCCGTGAACAAAAGGCTCACGGGCGTACAGCCTCGTGAAGGCCATTATTCAGGTGCCTTGAGCCAATCCAGGCGGGTGCTGGCACCGGGCTCACCCAGGTGCTGGCGCAGCGCCGGCAGGGCAGGACCGACCGCCCGGTCGAACTGCCAGGGGGCATTGAGCACCAGCATGCCGCTGCCGTTGAGGCGCAGCGGTGAGTCGTCGGGGCGTACCAGGAACTCGATGGTCACTGCCGACTTGACCGGCAGGGCAGTGGCCTTGCGCAGGAAATGCAGGATCGTGCGGCGCTGCTTGATCGGGAACCACACCGCGCAGGTGGCCTGCGGCCAGCGCGCCAGCGTCTCGGCCAGCGCTGCCAGGATGCGCTGGTACTCGGCGTCCTGGGCCTCGTAGGGCGGGTCGATCAGCACCAGGCCGCGGCCGATCTTGCTGCCGTTGACCTTCGGCGGCAGCAGCGAGCGCAGCAGTGCATAGCCGTCGCCCGGGTGCACGCCGACCCGGCTGTCATGGGCGAACAGGGCCTTGAGCGTGCCTGCTTCGTCTTCCTGCAGCTCGCATACCGCCATCCGGTCCTGCGCACGCATGGCCTGGGCGGTGAGCAGGGGCGAGCCGGGGTAGTTGGTCAGCGCGCCGACCGGATTGTCGGCCTGCACGGCCTTCAGGTAGCGCTCGACCACGTCCGGCAGCTTCGGCTGCGCCATCAGGCGCATGACCCCGGATTCGGCCTCCAGCGTCTTGCGGCTCTCTTCGCTGGCCAGCAGATAGCGGCCAGCGCCGCCGTGGGTGTCCAGCACGAAGAACGGGCTGTCCTTGCGCTTGAAGCTGTCGATCAGGGCCAGCTGCACGATGTGCTTGAGGACATCGGCATGGTTGCCGGCGTGGAAGGCATGGCGGTAATTCATGCGGGCAGTGTACGGGGCGGCGGCCGCAGCGGCTATGCTGCGCGCCATGACAGCTCCCGTTGCCCATGTCCTGGTGGTCGAGGACGAAGCCGCCATCGCCGAAACCGTGCTCTACGCGCTGCGCAGCGAGGGCTACCTGGCCAGTCACTGCCTGCTCGGCAGCGATGCCCTGCAGCGGCTGCGGGACGGTGGCATCGATGTGGTGGTGCTGGACGTGGGCCTGCCGGACCTGAGCGGCTTCGAGGTCTGTCGTCGGCTGCGTGCGCTGCCCGGGCCGCAGGCGCAGCTGCCGGTGATCTTCCTGACCGCCCGCAACGACGAACTGGACCGGGTGCTGGGCCTGGAGCTGGGCGCCGATGACTACATGGCCAAGCCGTTCTCGCCGCGCGAGCTGGTGGCGCGGGTACGCGCGCGGCTGCGGCGGGCGGCGCCTGCTGCCAGCGACACCGATGCAGGCTGGCAGACGCATGGCGCCTTCGCCATCGACCGCGAGGGCCGGCGTGTCCGCTTCCACGGCCAGGCGCTGGACCTGACCCGCTACGAGTACGCCCTGCTAGAAGCCCTGCTGCAACGCCCCGGGGCCATCCTCAGCCGCGCCCAGCTGATGGACCGCGGCTGGGACAGCAGTGCCGACAGCGCCGACCGCACGGTCGATACGCACGTCAAGACCCTGCGTGCCAAGCTGCGCGCGGCCGGCGCCAGCACCGACCCGATCCGGACCCACCGTGGCCTGGGCTACGCCCTGGAGGTGTGAGCGATGCGTCTGGTGATGAAGCTGTTCCTGGGCTTCTTCCTGATCGTGGGCATCGCCGCGTTCTTCGTCATGCGCGTGTTCGTCAACGAAGTGAAGCCGGGCGTGCGCCAGGCGATGGAATCGACCCTGGTCGATGCGGCCAACGTGCTGGCCGAGATGGCGGCGGCGGACGTCAAGGCGGGCACCATCAACAGTGGCAGTTTCACCCGCAACCTGGCCAAGGCGCGGCAGCGCGACCTGAAAGCGATGGTGTGGCGCTTTCCCAAGCGCGCCCTCGATTACCGGGTGACGATCACCGATGCGAAAGGCATCGTGATCTACGATTCGCTGGGCCGCGACGTCGGTCGTGACAACTCGCGCTGGAACGATGTCTACCGCACCCTGCGCGGCGAGTACGGCGCCCGCTCCAGCCCGGAGACGCCGGGCGAGGAGGGCAACACCGTGATGCATGTGGCCGCGCCGGTGTACGACCCGGGCGATGGCCGCACCCTCATCGGCGTGCTCACCCTGGCCCAGCCCAACCGCAGCATCGATCCGTTCATTGCGGCCAGCCAGCGCGCCATCATCGAACGCGGCGCATGGCTGATAGGACTCTCGGCGCTGGTCGGGGTGCTGGTGACGATGTGGTTGACCACCGGCCTGGGCCAGCTCAGCCGCTATGCGCGCGCGGTCACCGCCGGTGAGCCGGTGCCGCCGCCACGCCGCCGCCGCGATGAGATCGGTGATCTCGGCCAGGCACTGGAGACCATGCGGCGCAAACTCGAGGGCAAGGCCTACGTCGAGCAGTACGTGCAGTCGCTGACGCACGAAATGAAGAGTCCGCTGGCCGCGATACGCGGCGCCGCCGAGCTGCTGCAGGAACCGATGGCCGATGCCGACCGTGCGCACTTCGCGCGCAGCATCCTCGAGCAGCAGGAGCGGCTGACCGAAACCATCGACAAGCTGCTGGCGCTGGCCGAAGTGGAGCAGCATGGCTGGCTGCAGACCCGTGCTCCGATCGCGCTGCCGGACCTGCTGCGGCAGACCGTCGCAGCCGCGCAGGTGCGCGCGCAGGCGGCCGGCGTCGAGGTACGCACTGATGCCGTGGCGGATCTGAGCATTCAGGGTGATGCCTATCTGCTGCGGCAGGCGCTGAACAACCTGGTCGACAACGCGGTTGCCTTCTCTCCATCGGGGACGGAGGTGGTGCTGCAGGCACAGGTTGAGGACGGCGGCGTGCGCCTGCAGGTGGCCGACCGGGGTGCCGGCATCCCCGACTATGCCCGTGACCGCGTGTTCGAGCGCTTCTATTCGCTGGCCCGTCCCGGCAGTGGCCGCCGCAGCTCCGGCCTCGGGCTGCCGTTCGTGCAGGAAGTAGCGCGCCTGCACGATGGCCGTGTCCAGCTGCAGGCCCGCGACGGCGGCGGGACCGTGGCCAGCCTGTGGTTGCCGCTGGGCATGCCCGGCCCGCGCACGCGGCGCTGACTTCACATCCGCTTCAAATTCGCCACAAACCCCGCTCACCGCGACGGTCCATGCTGCAGCCCTCTCCAACGAGGATGGACCATGAAATCCCTGAACATGCTGCTGCGGTTCGCCATTGTCGGCGGACTGATCCTGCTGCTGCTGATTCCGCTGATGATGATCCGCAGCGTGATCAACGAGCGCAGCCAATACCGCGACGAAGCCTTCGCGCGGGTCGCTGACAGCCGCGCCGGCGCGCAGCGGCTGGTGGGGCCGGTGCGGGTGGTGCCGTGGGTGGAGCGCCAGCAGGTGGAAGTCGTCGACGCCAAGGGCAACAAGAAGACCGAGGTGCAGGTCAGCGAAGGGCACTGGCTGCAGATGCCGGCCTCGCTCGACATTGGCGGCGAGATGCTGCCCAGCCAGCGTGAGGTCGGGCTGTTCAAGGTGCCGGTATACAGCTGGAACGGCCAGTTGAAGGCCTCTTTCGCGGCTGACGACTATCCGGTCAAGCCAGGCCGTACCTATGGCCAGCCCTATGTGGCGTTGGGCGTATCTGACGCGCGTGGCCTGGTCGGGACGCCCAACCTGCGCGTGGATGGCCGCCAGGTGCGCCTGCTGCCGGGTGTCGGCGCCGCTGCGGAACTGGGGCGCGGCCTGCATGCCCCCGTGGCCGGCTTTGCCGGGGTGCAGGGTGGACAGCTGGCAGCAAGCACGGTGGAGCTGGAGCTGCGGCTGGACGGCAGCCGGATGTTGTCGGTCGTGCCGGTAGGCGATGACAACCGCATCGCACTGCGTTCGCGCTGGCCGCATCCGTCCTTCGCCGGCGCCTTCCTGCCGAACGAACGCCGCGTCGATGCGCAGGGCTTCGACGCACGCTGGGCGGTGTCCTCGCTGGCCTCCGATGCCCAGCGCCAGCTGCGCAGCGATGGCGCGGGGGCGTCGCAGTCGGTGAGCGTGTCGCTGGTCGATCCGGTCGATGCCTACACGCAGGCGGATCGCGCCTCCAAGTATGGCGTGCTGTTCGTGCTGCTCACCTTCGTCGGCTTCATTCTGTTCGAGCTGATCAGATCGCTGCGCATCCACCCGCTGCAGTACCTGATGGTGGGCCTGGCGCTGGCGATCTTCTTCCTGCTGCTGATCAGCCTGTCCGAGCACATCGCCTTCTGGAAGGCCTATCTGGTCTCGGCGGCGGCCTGCATCGGCGTGCAGGCGGTGTATCTGGCCAACGTGCTCGGTCACTGGAAGCGCGGCCTGGGCTTCGCCGCGCTGCTGACCGTGCTGTATGGCGCGCTTTACGGGCTGCTGGTCTCGGAGAACAACGCGCTGCTGATGGGCTCGCTGCTGCTGTTCGTGATTCTGGCGCTGGCGATGTGGGTGACCCGCCGCGTGGACTGGTATGCGCTGGGCGCGGAAGCAAAGTGAGGAGAACGCGATGGGATGGCGCCAGGGATTGCGGCTGAGAGCCCAGCAAGGCATTCCGGCCCTGCTCGAAGTGGATGCACTGCTGCAGGCGCATGGCGTGCTGGCGGCCCTGCCGGGGGCACGGATCGCCCCCGGCCTGGTCCGCTTCCAGCTGGCAGCGGCCACCTGCGAAGGAGTGCTGGGGCAGGGGCTGGAGTGGCTGGACGGTGCACGGCAGGGACGTGGCGTGCTGGGTGGAAAGGTGCCGCGCTACCGGCCCTGGAAGGCCGGGCCGGGGGCATTGGCCGAGATCGGCATCGCCGGCCTGCCCGGCGACTGGCCTGCGCATGCTGCGGTTTACGGCTGCAGCAGCATTGACCGGCGGCACTGGTTGCTGCTGCTGCCCATGCGCGCCCAGTTGTGGCTGGGCTGGAGCGGATGAGGCGCCTGCACCGCCCATGACCGATGGGACGGGGGCCAAGCGCCCCCGCTGGCTAGACTCGAGGGGTTGATGATCGAGCCGAAGGGCAGGGGTGGGATGTGCTGAAGTGGGGCGTGCTGGCGGTTGCGCTGGCGATGAGCGGCAATGCGATGGCGCAGCAGCGCGAGCCGGTGGACCTGGACATGGTCAGCCGCATCCGCCAGGAGGCGTTCCATCGCTCGCAGGTGATGGACACCTTCAGCTATCTCACCGAGCGCATCGGGCCGCGCCTGACCAACTCCCCGGCGATGGGGCGCGCAAACGCGTGGACCCGCAGCAAGTTCACCGAATGGAAGCTGGACAATGTCCACGACGAAGCGTTCGATGACTTCGGCCGTGGCTGGGAGTTCACCTCGGCCAGCGTGGAGATGCTCGGCGACCGCGTGATGCCGCTGCACGCACTGCCCAAGGCCTGGACGCCGGGCACCCGCGGACCGGTCGAGGGCGAGCTGGTACAGGTGGACATCAAGAAGCCGGAAGACATCGAGAAGTACCGCGGCAAGCTGCGCGGGAAGATCCTGCTGCTCGGCGAGGCGCGCGAGTACAAGCGGGGTACCGAGCCGGACTCGCATCGTCACGACGCCACCTCGCTGGAGGGACTGCAGGAATTCACCCTGCCCAAGGACAAGGACGCCACCGCCGAGCGCGCCAAGCGGGTGAAGGAGTACCAGGAGAGGCAGGCGCTGGCGGCCAAGGTCAACGCCTTCTTCGTCGAGGAAGGCGCATTGGCCTCGATCAGCATCAGCAGCTGGGACAACGGCATCATCCGCGTGGCCGGTGGCGGCTCGCGCAAGGCCGGGGAATCGGTCGGCATTCCGGAGCTGGCGATGATCGCCGAGCACTTCAATCCGCTGGTGCGTGCACTGGAGGCCAAGCAGCCCGTGCGCCTGCGGGTGGACGTGAGCGCGCGTTTCACCGACGACAGCGATCAGCCCGGCTACAACACGCTGGCGGAGATCCGGGGCAGCAGCAGGCCGGATGAGGTGGTGATGATCGGCGCGCACCTCGATTCCTGGCACAGCGGCACCGGCGCGGCCGACAACGCGGCCGGCGTGGCGGTGATGATGGAAGCCATGCGCATCCTCAAGGCCACCGGTGCCAAGCCCCGGCGCACCATCCGGGTGGCGCTGTGGAGCGGCGAGGAGCAGGGCCTGATCGGCTCGCAGGCCTACGTCGCCAAGCACTTCGGCCAGTTCCCGGAACCGGTGGACGCTGCGCAGAAGGCGTTGCCGGCCTCGCTGCGCGACCCCACCGGACCGCTGCGCAAGACCCGCGACTACAGCAAGTTCCAGGTCTACTTCAACATGGACAACGGCTCCGGCCGCTTCCGTGGCATCTACGCGCAGGAGAACCTGGCGGCGATGCCGATCTTCGAGGCCTGGCTCGCCCCGTTCCATGACGTCGGCGCCACCACGGTGGCGACCCGCAACACCGGCAGCACCGACCACATCAGCTTCGATCGCATCGGCCTGCCCGGCTTCCAGTTCATCCAGGACCGGCTGGATTACTTCACCAATGTCCACCACAGCCATCTGGACACCTGGGACCACGCCGAGCCCGAAGATCTCAAGCAGGCAGCGGCCATCGTGGCCTCCTTTGCCTACAACGCGGCGATGCGAGAGCAGTCGTTCCCGCGCAAGGCCGAGCCGCAGCCGTGACGTGAGCCGGAGGGGCGGACTCCGTCCGTCCCTCCGTGCCGGCGCGGGGCTGGTGGTAAAATCGGGGAATTCCCGTTCCTCGAGCCCCACATGACCTGCCGCACCCGCTTCGCCCCCAGTCCTACCGGTTATCTGCATATCGGTGGCGCCCGCACCGCGCTGTACTGCTGGCTGGAGGCCCGCCACCGCGGCGGCGAGTTCGTGCTGCGCATCGAGGATACCGACCGTGAACGCAGCACCCAGGGGGCGATCGACGCCATCCTGGAGGCGATGGAGTGGCTGGGCCTGGACTACGACGAAGGTCCGATCTACCAGACCGACCGGGTGGCCCGTTACCGGGAAGTCGCCGAGCAGCTGATTGCCGACGGCAAGGCCTACTACGCCTATGAAACCCGGGAAGAGCTGGACGCGATGCGCGAAGCCGCCATGGCCAGGCAGGAAAAGCCGCGCTACAACGGTGCCGCGCGCGAGCTGGGCCTGCCATACCGGGACGACCCGAACCGCGTCATCCGCTTCAAGAATCCGCTGCAGGGTACGGTGGTGTTCGATGACCTGATCAAGGGCCGGATCGAGATCGCCAACAGCGAACTGGATGACATGGTCATCTTCCGTCCGGACGGCTATCCCACCTACAACTTCGCGGTGGTGGTGGATGACTGGGACATGGGCATCACCGAGGTCATCCGCGGTGACGACCACATCAACAACACGCCGCGCCAGATCAACCTGTACGAAGGCATCGGTGCACCGGTGCCGAAGTTCGGCCACATGCCGATGATCCTGGACGAGCAGGGCGCCAAGCTGTCCAAGCGCACCGGTGCCGCCGACGTGATGCAGTACCGGGATGCCGGCTACCTGCCGGACGCACTGCTGAGCTACCTGGCCCGCCTGGGCTGGTCGCATGGCGACCAGGAACTGTTTACCCGCCAGGAACTGATCGACCTGTTCGATGTGAAGGACTGCAACTCCAAGGCGTCGCGCCTGGACATGGCCAAGCTGGGCTGGGTCAACCAGCACTTCCTGAAGACCGTGGAACCGGCCGACATCGTGCCGCACCTGCTCTACCAGCTGCAGAAGCTGGGCCTGGACGTGGCGGCGGGCCCGGCACCGGTAGACGTGGTGATCGCCCTGCGTGAACGCGTGCAGACCCTGAAGGAAATGGCCGAGAAGGCCGTGGTCTGGTACCAGCCGCTGAACGACTACGACGAAGCCGCAGTGGCCAAGCACTTCAAGGCCGGGGCCGAGGTCGCCCTGGGCAAGGCCCGTGAACTGCTGGCGGCGCTGCCGGAATGGACGGCCGAAGCGGTCGGCACGGCCCTGCACGACACGGCCGCCGCGCTGGAGATCGGCATGGGCAAGGTCGCCCAGCCGCTGCGCGTGGCCATCACCGGTACCCAGGTCAGCCCTGACATTTCCCACACCGTGTACCTGGCCGGCCGTGAGCAGGCCTTGAAACGCATCGACGCGGCCATTACCAAGGTAGCAACGGTCTGAGGCATCCTTGCCAGGCCGAACCGGAGAACGCGCATGCCCGCCAAGACTGCCACTGCCTGTACCGCCCCCCACCACCACGTCCATGACGCATCGGATTTCGTGGCGGTGGTCGAGCGTGTCTCGCGCGAACGCGGGCTGCGCTTGACCCCCATCCGCGCCAACGTACTGAAGCTGATCGCCGAAGCCGGCAAGCCGGTCAAGGCCTACGAGCTGCTGGAATGGGTGCGCAACGGCAAGGGCGTGGGCGCCGATGCCCCGCCCACCGTGTACCGCGCGCTGGACTTCCTGATGGCCAACGGCTTCGTGCACAAGCTGGAATCGGTGAATGCCTTCGTGGCCTGCCACCACCCCAGCAGTGCGGCGCATTCGGTGCCGTTCCTGATCTGCAACAGCTGCCACAGCGCGGTGGAACTGGAAGACCGCGAGATCGTCGGCCAGCTGGAGAAGCGGGCCAAGGAGCTCGGCTTCCAGCCGCAGGCGCAGACGCTGGAAGTGCACGGACTCTGCGCCCGCTGCGCAGGCTGAGCGGCCGGCGCGAGTGGGGTCAGATCCCTTTTGCCAAGGCAAAAGGGATCTGACCCCCGTTTCACGAGCTCGACCCTACCGGGCCGGCGCAGGCTCGGCCGCCGTATCCACCCGTGCGATCACCGACATGCCGGGACGCAGTCGCGCGGCCAGCTCCTGCCCCGGATCGATCGAGATCCGGATCGGCAGCCGCTGCACCACCTTGGTGAAGTTGCCGCTGGCATTGTCCGGACGCAGGACGCTGAATTCCGAGCCGGTGGCGGGGGCGATCTGCTCCACATGGCCGCGCAGCACCTGGCCCTGGAACGCGTCCACGGCGAACGTCGCAGGTTGGCCGATGCGCATCTGCCAGGTCTGGCCCTCCTTGTAGTTGGCGACCACCCACAGCGCGTCGGGCACCAGGAACAGCAGCTGCGAGCCGGCGGCCACGTACTGGCCGGTGCGCACGCTGGCCTCGCTGATCTGCCCGTCGCGCGGCGCATGGATCACGGTATTGGCCAGGTCGATGCGTGCCAGTTCCAGCTGCGCCTGTGCGCTTTCCACCTGTGCCTCCAGGCTCTTGCGTGCCACCTGGGTGGAGACCAGCGTTTCCTCGGCGATGCGGATCTGTGCCTGTGACTGCTGCACGCTGGCCTGCGCCGACGCCTGGGTCGTGCGGAAGCGGTCGCGGTCATTGATCGATACCAGGCGTTGTGCGGCGAGCTGTTCGTATCGCTTCAGCTCGTTGCGGGAGCGCTCAAGCTCGGCCTTGCCGGCGGACAGGGTGGCCTGGGCCGCAGCGATCTGCGCGCGGTTCTGCGCCTGCGACTGATCGGAGTTGGCCAACGCCGCGCGCGCGCTGTCCAGCGTGGCCTGTGCCTGCGCCACGCGCTGCGCATAGATGCGGTCATCGATGCGCAGCAGTGGTTCGCCCTTCTTCACGTGCTGGAAGTCCTTCACCAGCACCTCGGTCACATAGCCATTGACCTGGGGTGCCATCACCGTGATCTGCCCGCGCACGTAGGCGTTGTCGGTGACCATCACGCTGCTGGCAAACGGCCACAGGTGCCACGCGCGCAGGATCAGTGCGATGCCCAGCAGGGCCACCACCACCATCACTGCCACGCTGCGCGCGCTGGGTCTGAGGTACTTCGGCGCGACCGCCGGCTCAACCGGCGTGGGCGCAGGTGCCGCGTCGGTTGGCGGCGGTGGAGTCACGTTGTCGGCATCGTCGGGACGGGGCGGGACGGGAGGCATGGCGAAGGACTCAGCGGGGCGCTGCGGGGGAGGCCGCAGCGGAGGAGGGCGGATGGCGCTTGCGCCACTGTTTGAGCACGGCGGTACGCAGCGACAGCAGCAGCAACCAGCACAGGAAGCCGATCGCCAGCCAGCCGCTCAGGGTGAACACATCATTGAACCCACGGACATTGGCCTCGCGGCGCGTCGTCTGTGCCAGCTGCGCGGTGCCCTGCGCGCTGCGCAGCACCGGATCGGTGATCTGCGCGGCGTACAGCTGCTGCTGGATGCGCAGGCGCTGCGCCACCACCGGGTCGGCGGGATCAAGCTGGCTGGTCAGCGCGCTGGAATACAGCTGTTCGCGATGCAGCTGGAAGGTTCCCAGCAGCGCCGAGCCGGCCAGCCCGCCCAGCGTCTGGGTGATCGACAGCGTTACCAGGAAGGTGATCATGTGGTCCACACCCTGTTTCAGGGCGGCGGAGATGCCCAGCATGATCAGCGGGCCCATGAACATCCCGGCACCGACCGAGGCCAGGAACTGGCTGAGGTAGAAATCGTGGGGACGGTCCATGCTGGTGCGGTTCTGGTCGAAGAACGCCGCCGAACCCAGCAGCAGGATCGCCATCAGCAGCTGCGGGATCAGCCGCTTCGGGCCGAAGGTCACGGCGGTACCGATGATGCCGGTGACAACCCCTGCCAGAATCACCACGAACAAGGGGCGCAGCTGGTCCGGGCCCATGCCCAGCGTGCGCATCAGGCTGACCACGCCGTAGGACTGCTCAGTGGTCAGGAAGCGGATGAGGAACGCACCCACGATGAAGTGCAGTACCGGCAGGCTGGCCAGCCAGCGCGTCTGCAGCAGTGGATTGCGCCGGTAGTGCTCGATGATGAACGCGGTGGTCGACAACGCGATCGAGGCGACCAGCGCCCAGCCCAGCCACGGTGTGTCCAGCCACCAGCGCGTGTAGCCCTGGGCCAGCACCACCACCAGCAGCGCAACCGCCGGGGCAAGCAGGCTGAAGGTGAGGAAATCCATGGGCTCGAAGGCCTTGATCTGCACGCCTGGCGGCAGCTTCAGCACCACCACCGCCGCGAACGCACACAGCGCCAGCCCTGCTTCGAAGGAATACAGCTGGTGCCATTGCCCGGTATCGACCAGGCCGGGCGACACGATCCAGGCCAGCGGAACTGCCAGCTGCGACAGACCGACGCCGACCACCAGCAGGTTGCCGGTGAAGCGCCGCGGCAACGCCTGCAGCATGTACAGCGTACCCAGCGTTGAACACGCCGCACCGGCGAAACCGCTGGCCGCGCGCGTCAGCATCGTGGTTTCGAAGCTGCCCACGAACAGGTGCAGCACGGCCAGCGCGGCATACAGCCCCAGGCCGATCTCGGCGAACAGGCGGATGCCGTACTGCTGGCGGAACTTGAAGGCCAGCAGGTTGGCGGTGACGTTGACCATCGCGTAAGCGGCCACCAGCCAGCTGCCCTGGGTCGGGGTGAGCTGCAGTTGCCCCTGCAGGAACGGCAGGTTGGCGGTGACCAGCGCATTGCCGAGGCCGCCGGTGATGGCCACCAGCAGGGACACCAGGGCATAGGCTGCACGCCGGTACGGAGGGTGCCACGGCATGGAAGCCGATCCGGGCATGGTGGGCTTCTCATGCTCCTCCCAGTCCGGCACCGGCTTCAGATACGGCTGCACCATCAGCGTGCTCCGCTGGCTGCTCCCTGGAGTCCTCCGCGCAGCAGTTGCAGGGCACGCCCGGCCAGACGGGCGCGCTCGTCACGGGTCTTGCCGCGAAGGGCCGCTCCCAGCATGCCGGAGATCAGTGAAATATCCGTTTTTTCCAGATCGGGACGGCACAGGCCTGCGGCGATGGCCCGCTGGATCGGTGCTTCCAGCAGGTCGCGTACGGTCTCGCGCGCGGCGCGCATGGAGGGCACGTCCGAATCAACGGCGCGCCAGTAATCGGCCAGCGCAGGTGAATCGATGATGCGCTGGGCCATCCCCTCGAACACCTCGAACAGGGCGTCGTCACGGTCGCCCAGCTGCTCCACCTGGCGGCGGATGCGGTCGACCGCACGCTGCAGCAGGGCCTGGATCAGCGCGGTGCGGTCGGGAAAATTGCGGTACAGCGTGGCCCGGCCCACCTGGGCGCGTTCGACCACCAGGTCCAGCGGAGCGGTGACGCCGTGTTGCCCGAACACATGGTCGGCGGCGTCGAGAATGAGGGCACGGCGGGCAGCGGCATCAGCGCGTTGAGCGGTCATGGGTTCATTTTCGGACAGAAGTGTCCGATGTGCGAGACATTGAGTGACGGGATTGTCCGGTTGTTGTCCTACGCACATCTTTGTGATCGGTGTGTGAATTCTTATCCATGGCAGGTGGGAGGTGCCACGCGGCCATGTTGATCACGTCACGATGCGGCTCACGACTGAAGCCGTACCGTGTCCAAAAAAAAAACGGGGGGCCAGCAGGCCCCCCCGGGAGAGAACGACAACGAGCGTCGTCAGGGATCAGTGGATCGGCGTCCTGCTGCTGGACGGGTCAGAAGTACGCACGGATGCCGAATGCGACACCGCGGCCCGGCAGCGGCGAGTAGTCGCGCAGCAGCGAGGTGTGCGGGCGCACTTCACGGTTGGTCAGGTTGCTGCCATCCAGGAACACCTCATAGCTGTTGCTGTCGTTGCGATCCCAGCGGTAGGCCAGGTGCGCATCGACCAGCGTGTAGCCGTTGCTCGGCTCTTCGTTCTGCGCCACGTCCCTCTGCCGGCTGTAACGTACGGCGCCCACCGACGCGCGCCAGCCGTCCTTCGCCCAGCGCAGGTCGGCACCGACGCGGGCCGGGGCGATGCGCGGCAGGTAGCCGGTGTTGGCCAGCTCCACGGTGTAGTTGTGGTTGTGGTCACCGTGCGGCACCGCGATGTCGAGGTTGCGGCTGCCGTTGCCGTCCAGCTTGGCCTGCACGTAATCGCCGAACAGGCGCAGATCCCAGTCGCCTGCGACGCCTTCGAACAGATGCACCAGGGCTTCCGCCTCGGCACCCTTGAACACCGCATCCTGCTGCGTCCATGCACGCACCGGCAGGCCTTCGGTGACGCCGGTGTCGGCCAGGTAGATGAAGTCCTTGAACTTCGTCTGGTAGATCGAGGCGGAGAAGTCCAGGCGATCGCTGTGGGTGTGGATGCCCAGCTCGACACGCTGGCCGCGCTCGGTCTTCAGGTTGGCGTCGCCGATTTCCAGCGAGCGGGTGGCAATGTGCGCGCCAGCGGCATACAGCTCTTCATTGGTGGGGGCACGTTCGGAGCTGTCCACGCCGATGCGCAGGTCGACCGCGTCGTTGAGCTTCCAGATGCCGGCCGCGGACAGATTGGTGGCATCGAACTGCCGGCGGCGGTAATCGCCGGTCGGGTCCAGCTTGACCTGGTCGTGGCGGCCGCCGAGTTCGAGCTTGAACGGGCCGAACTGCTTCTCCTGCAGCACGAACAGGCCGATGTTTTTCGTTCCGGTGTCCGGCACGAATGCTTCTTCGCCCTTGGCGCCGAAATCGCTGTTGCCGAACTGCACGCCGAAGGCGCCGTCCCAGCCACCGACCTGCTGCTGTACGGCTTCCAGGCGGGTTTCGATGCCGCGGTTGGTGAAGCGTGTGGAGGGCGTGCCGGCCTCCAGCTCGACATGCTCGTAGTCGGTGTAGGCCACGCGGGCATTGATGTTCTTCAGGAACGAGACCGGGTTGTAGATGCCGGCCTTGGTCTCGAAGCGGTTCTGCACCATGTCGATGCGTACGTCATGCTCGTCGCCGCCTTCCTCCTCCTCGCCGTGATCATGATCATGATCGTGGTCATGATCGTCGCCGTCCGCGTGGACGTGGGCGCCATTGGGGATGCCATAGTTGGTGCGATAGGTGCTGGCCGACACGCCGAAGTAGCCGCCCTCGCCCAGCCAGGTGGCACCCACGCCACCGGCCCGGGTGCGGATGGAGCTGTTGTCCAGGCGGCCACGGCGCGGCTCGTCGCCTTCCTCGCCCGCGTGGTCGTGGTCATGGTCTTCGTGGTGGTCTTCCAGGCTGTCGATCACCGCGTAGCCGGGAATGCGGTAGTCGTCGCCGTTGCGCACCAGGCCGTCGACATGCAGCACGACGTTGCCGCTGACGCCGTCGAGGCGGAACATGCCGCTGCGTTCGTCATTGACGGAGTTGCCGCGCAGTTCAGCGCGGCCGCTGAGCGGACGGTCGGGCAGCTCGCGGGCAATGCGGCCATCGACGACGTTGACCGCGCCGCCGATCGCACCGCTGCCGAACAGCAGTGTCGCCGGACCCTTCAGCACTTCGATCTGATCAGCCAGGAACGGCTCGATGCTGGTGGCATGGTCGGCGCTGACGGTGGAGGCATCCATGTTGCCCATGCCGTTGGACAGCACGGCCACCCGCGGGCCTTCCTGGCCGCGGATGATCGGACGACCGACACCGGGGCCGAAGAAGGTGCTCTGCACGCCCGGCAGCTTGGCCACCGTATCGCCGAGGGTGCCTGCCTTCTGTTCGTCCAGGCGCTCGCCGGCGAGCACTTCGACCGGCCGCGCCAGCGACTCGGCATCGCCCTGCAGCGGCGAGGCGGTGACCTGCACCGACGACAGCTCGGTCAGGTGGCGGTCACGGTGCGCATCGTCGTCGGCTGCGGCGAATGCGGCGGACGGCAGCAGCGCGGCGAGCGCCAGGGCGAGGGTGTGCGGCTTGAACCGCAGGGAAGGGGCGGGCATCGAGAAATCCTTGTTACTGTGTATCAATTGTGAAGCGCACGTATCCCGTCGCGGGACAGGGGGAGAGGAGATCGTGCGGACCAGGGAGGGATGTTATATTATTCCATAACGATTCGCCGACCCTGCTGGAAGTCATGTCCCTCTCCTCCCACCTGCGCCATCTGCTCGACCGTTTCGGTGCCACCGGATCGATGCTGTGCGCAGTGCACTGTGCGGTGATTCCGGTGCTGCTGGCCGCGGCGCCTTCGCTGGGCCTGTCGTTCTGGCTCAGCGATGGCGTTGAACAGGCGCTGGTCGTGTTCGTGACCCTGCTGGGTCTGTTCAGCCTTGTCTGGGGCTACCGCCGGCATGGCGCCCTGCGCGCGCTGGCGTTCCTGATTCCCGGGCTGGTCGCGCTGTGGGCCGGGGTTCTGTACGACCCGCTGCATCACAATGCCGTGCCGCACGCGGTGGTGATGACCATTGGCGGTCTGCTGGTCGGCGTTGCCCATCTGGTCAATCTGCGGCTCAACCACAGCCACGTACACGACGCCAGCTGCGCGCACTAGGCGCTCCGTGATAGGCTTTCCGATCGTGCGCGGGGGCGTCCAGCAAGGCGGCCCCGCCGAACCCGTGTCAGCACGGGGTAACCAGATTTCACATTTGAGGAGTTGAAGACATGGGTAAGGGTGACCGCAAGACCGCCAAGGGCAAGCGCTACAACGCCAGCTACGGCAACGCCCGTTCGCACACCGCGAGCAAGGTCGCCGTAGGCGCCGCTGCCCCGGTCGCCAAGAAGACCGTGGCCAAGGCTCCGGCGAAGAAGGCCGTGGCGAAGAAGGCCGTCGCCAAGGCCTGATCGGCCGGCCGATGGGTCAACGAAGAACGCGGCGCCTGGCGCCGCGTTTTTTTATGCGTGTCGTTGCGGCCGCCGCGTTGGCCGGGGGCGGGGGCCCGGCCCCCCCCCCAAAGGCAGCGGGCCGCGGGCGGGCCCCCCC